>JAUVZH010000278.1 GCA_030602675.1 Candidatus Heimdallarchaeota archaeon
TCTCTACAAATTTCACAGGTACATAATAGATCTGTTCTATCTGAGAAGAACTCTCTTGCGTATGTTTTTGAAGCATACGTATGCAAGAATGGCAAATAATATCGTTCAGGATTTCCTCCTCCCTTTGCTGTAGCAACCACATCTCTTTTCTCACTCATCCCCACACCTCTTGTATATCCTGTTAAACCCTTCTTCGTTAGTAACAATGAATAGTAATCACCATACAGATTGTACATTGGTTTGTTGTTGTTTTTCAAATTCTCTACAAAAGTTGCTAACTGTCTTAAATATTGAATGTTTTCTTTTCGCTCATTAAAATTATTTATCCAGAAATTAATACCAGGAAATTTGCTGTAATCCGCAATGATCTTTTCTGTTTCTTTTTCATTTAGCAATAATTCTTTTGTGAAACAAATTACTGGATAAATGGGATATTCCATCTCTATCTCCATTGCTTTTTCAGCATGTTCTAATGATATCCTATACCATGGATCTTCTGTTGATTCAAAGTAAAAGTATGGGGCAATTAGAAACTGTGGTTTAATCTCCTTCTGCTCTGTTTCCTCTTTTTGTAATATTTCTCTATACTTACTTATTGTTTTGCTTGTAGGGTCATCTCTTTCATTTACACCTGCAATGAAATCTCTCTGAAACGCTAGTATATCGTCAACAAAACTCTCTTTGATATTATTTGCTGATGTAAGAAAATCCTTGGGAATAAACTCTCTTTGTTCCAATAATTGCTGCGTTGACTCGGTAAAAGCACTCATGTATTTATGAAATGACATTCTTATTTTCCCATTTCTTTTTATATTATTCAAATCACGAGCAAAGACATGTCATAGGATCAATATAAAATGGTTTTCCCAAAGAAAAGAGATATTTTTTTAGTGAATCATAAAAATGAGCTACTATATGAGCATTTACAGCTAATACATGAAATCTCTCTTTGTTTTCCATTAGAATTTTTTTCTCAGACATTGGACCTATTCGATAATAATTTTCAATACCCATTTCATTCCTTTCCATATATCTGTTGAAGGATATCATTTCTTACAGATTTGTGTATAATTGATGATTTTACTGCTTGTATCAAAATTTTCATTTCTTTCCCATCACTACTAATAAGACCTATCCCATATTCTTTCAATAATTCCATATCTACTCTATGTGAATATTCAGTGGCTATTGCAAGATACGTTTCTTGTGCACATAATCTACAAGTCAATGCTTGTTGCAAAGCCTTCTGCCAATTTCTAACTTTTAACTCAACAGCAATTATCTTCCGTTTTTTTAAGGCAATCAAATCGATTGATCTAGTTAAGAATTTAACTTCATAGTGACATACATATCCCTTTTGTTTGAGAAATTGTACCACTGGGGGGTATAGGTCTTTTTCAGATGTCATTTCAAACACCTTCACCATAGATTTCTATATATTCTTCAGGAGTAACTACGTTTATATCACTATTATTTGGAAAATCCTTTTTGTTTCTTGTGATAATATACTCACAGTTTCTTTCTTCTGCGGATAAATATTGTATAGCATCTTCAAAATCTGAAATATTACTACTAAAAGTATTTGTTATTATCGCTTCTGTTAGTGGTACTAATTCAAAACCATCTACTAGAATTTTGGTATGTTCTTGTACTACGGGGAGATCATAACCACCTTCCTTTTTTATGTAGAAATATAGAAGTGGTACGGTTAGACTTGAAATATACCGTTCCTTTTTTTATAGACAATTATTCCAACAGTGATTGGGATACTTTATCCAAAGCCAGTCACCGCAACAAGTCCATTGCCACGATTCATCTCTGGTCCTCCGCTAGGAACAGTTGAGCGGAGGGTTCCCATATCCATGTAGGGTATGGGGCTGGTTAGAGCTAAGCTCTTTCTTTCCTACTTCTTTATACAGTTTGTTATTATTTAGCACTTCTCCATAGAGAGGAGCGAAAGTATTCTTCCGCTCACAGGAGCAGCCCCTCTTTTTTACCCACTCGGATAACTTCATACCACTACTCTTATGTCCTATTTGTCCATAAAAAGGAGCAACTGCTGAAAACCCTTTATGTAGACCATTTTGCACTTTGAAAAGTATTATTGAACTTGTATCCCAATTTTTTCTCCTAGTTGCACAATCACAGAATATATTAGCATCAACCAAAATCACTTTTGCAACCTCTCAATAGCAGCAGTTCTAAGTTTTTCCTTTTCTTTCTCTAAAGTAATAGATGGTAAGATACCTATGACTGTAAAGAATTCGGTATTGATCTTCAAACCGGGATGCTTCTCTCTAAACTCCTCTTCTGGTGATTTCCCTAATACTTGCTCCCTTATTTTTGATTCAGTAGTATACTCATCATAGTTCGTATAAACGTATTTTATCAAATCATCAGTACTAAACAAAGAATATTTTGCTATTAATCGGTCAAGTTTTTCTTTTATCTGATGAGAAAGTTCGTCATAGAGAAATTTGCCTATTTTGACACCATCATCTGTTAAAGAATATATATGAATTCGTCTATTGGTTTGGTCATCATTTTCTTGCAATAGTAAGCTGTCATTTGAACAATATTCATAATAGGTTTTTGTTATGGGTTTTATTTCCATAGCGATTATACCTTCATCATTGAGCAATTCTAGGTAATCCATTGCTTTAGCTGAGAAAGGACCAAAATTATAAGGTTTGTAGTCATAAAATTCATCATACAATTCTCGAAGTCCTGCTTCAAAGACTAATAAAAATAGTAATTTCTCCAATCTAGTTATACCATTTATTGTGTGATTTTTGCTTTTGTAGAGTAGCAATGGAAGTAAGTTTATACCTGCTTTATCCATTTCATATCACACCATCAGTTTAAATATAGGTATAAAAATTCACCTAATATGTCTTACTTTTGATTTTATACTTTTTAATTATTCCTAATATGGTTATAAGTTGCTAAGTATAAACAAGTAATTATTAATCTGGTTTTTTTCATTTTCATCTCTTTCTAGTTTTTCCCTTTTTGGTTTAAAATCAAGATTTATTTTAGTGAATCTATTATTTTCTTACAGCTTGAGATATCATCTAGTATAAATGTTTCATTTGATATCTGATTTATTGAGCTGACTGATGATTTGATCTTTATTAATTCCTCAGTCTTGATTTTCTTTTTTATTGCTTCAACAAAATCTTGTGTATTAATGATGAGATATGGTCTAGAATGAAATGGTGTTATCTTAATTTCTATAGCCTCAGTGATCTTTAATTTGTTATGATTTTCCGCTACTATCTTATATGCCTGCATCAGTAGCTCTTCTTTCTCTGTCCATCCCATTTGGTTAAATAATTGTATTAGTACAGGTAGTAATCTCGAGGCTATGTTCAATTCTGAAAAGGCTGAACCAAACCATTTGTTATAAGGTGCATATTTCCTCTCTTGTATAAAGCATAGTTTCATTAGTTTACTTACTTGAGCTGTTATACTTAGATTCATACCTATTCCATCTGATAATTCTGCTGCACGCCCAGGAAAAGCCATCTCTTCTGCAACAATCCTCCATTGTCTCATCATTAAGTAATACCAAACATCATTCGGATAATAACTGAACTTCTTTCGGTTTTTTTCTAATTGTCCTAAAGGATCATGGTAAACTTCCCCTTTAGTTACAGCTAATAGTCTCTGCTCTGGAAATGCTAGCCAATCTAGACTGGTTAATCTTTTCGTTGGTTTCACCCCTAATAATTTCTCAAAAAATGACTTGAATGTATGAAATTCTATCCTATGATTGATGGGCATCCCTTCTTGTGCTTTGTCTCGTTGCTTCACACCTTTTTCATCAGGTTCCCCATAATGCGTTGAATAACCCATGAATTCTTCCGGCAGGTTTTCTGATAGCACCTTTGAGATTTTTTTACTCATTATTGCAAAATCATCCTCTTCCAGAAACATCTCCAATCTAAGTCCCCAATCGTGATCAGTAGACCTCTTTGTATCATAACCTAGTACTTCAGATCCATAACCTATTCTCGCTGCAGAATAATTCAGCTCTGTGAAATTCTCATTCATGAAAGGTTTTACAATTTGCTTAAAGAATTCTCTATTCAATTCTAGTCCATGTATAAATTCAGACATTTACTAATCACTCTAAAGAGTGAAATGGAAATAATTGTTAATGAATTTAATGCACGTAAATACATACTCAAAATAGTGTATTAATGATTGTATGTTAGAAAATAGACGAAGAGAATTTCTACTTCTTTCTTCTGCTTTTATTTCTATGAATATTCTTGTGTTTCTTTTTTTACCTGTTCCACTTAACAATCCCTAAAATATCATTGATGTTCAGGTCACACACTTTTTCTTTGTGTTACATTAGATAATATATACTATTTTTTTTCTGATTTTAAATATACTAAATATTCCTTTTGTTAGTGTTACTATCCTTTTACATTTTTGTTTCCTTTTCTTCCAGTCATCTACTGTTTCTTACTGCCTACAACAATAAGAGCACTAAGTTAAATTTCAAAGAAAAATATTTAACCAATTTTTCAAGACAAAAAAGTTATTTATAATTAATCGGTTAGTTTGTGTTGAGTAAAATGGTTGAACCACCA
>JAUVZH010000018.1 GCA_030602675.1 Candidatus Heimdallarchaeota archaeon
TAAAGTAATTCCTCTTCAAAAAATAAAAAAAGTCTTACAAGAGATCGATCCCATCAAGGAAATCGAAGAAGGATTCATTGCCTATTCCAATGGGAATGTTGTGGTTCCACCAGTAGGAGAATTACAGTTTGAAAAACCTCCTGGAGAGGTTCATATCAAATATGGTTATATAAAAAATGACGATTATTTTGTAATCAAAATCGCTTCAGGATATTATGAGAACATAAAACTTGGTTTGCCAAACTATTCAGGGCTTATGTTATTGTTTTCTCAAAAAACAGGAGAATTAATCAGTATTTTACTTGATGAAGGGCATTTAACAAATATTAGAACAGCAGCTGCAGGTGCTGTTGTAGCTAAATATTTCGCACCAAAGAAAGTTAAACGCATTGGAATATATGGTGCTGGTGTTCAAGGAAAAATGCAGTTGGAATATCTAAAACTTCTTGTTGATTGTCAAGATGTAATTGTTTGGGGTCTAAATGCAAAAGAGCTTGAACTTTACAAAAAGGAAATGAGTCTTTTTGGCTTTAACATTGAAACTACTGAGAATTCTGAAGATATTACTTCCACCAGCAATCTAATAGTTACTTGTACTCCTTCAACTAGTCCTCTAATTTACGTTGATCAAATTCAAAAAGGGACACACATTACTGCTATGGGTTCAGATACTCCAGAAAAACAGGAATTGGATTCAGCAATTTTGAAAAAAGCAGATTTAGTAATTGTTGACAGTATAAGTCAATCACTTGCTCGAGGTGAATGTTACCAAGCTATGAACGCAGGAATGATTACAAAAGAGGATCTTGTTGAACTGGGCTATGCTATTCAACAGAAAAAATCACAAAGAACATCAGATGATCAAATAACTATAGCCGATTTAACAGGAGTAGCTGTACAAGATATCCAAATTACTAAAGCAGTTTGGAATGCTTTATTGGTGGAATAACGATACTCAGACTGTTATCAATCTGTATAAAAGGATTTGAGGAATTTGGGCGGATTGTGGACCTTTGTTGCTTGTTCATAAGCGTACGCATATTTGAGAAGCTTTGGTTCTTGAAATGCTGAAGTAAAGAATGATATACCAACCGGCAAGTCAAAAATATAGCCAGCAGGAACGGTAATATTTGGATAACCAGCAACAGCTGCAGCTGATGAGCTCCCACCACCAAAATGATCACCATTAACAAGATCAATTGGCCAAGCTGGACCACCACTTGGAGCAATAATAGCATCAAGATGATGTTCGTGAATTGTAGCATCAATCCCTTTTTCTGCTGCGATTTTCTTGCATTGTTCAAGAGCAGTTTGATATTCTTCATCAGTAAGAGGTCCCTTTTCCTCAGCTTGAATGAAATGTTCTTGTCCAAAATAAGGCATTATCTGCTCTTTGTGTTTTTCATTATAATCAATCAAATCTTTCAATGATTTATGAGATATATCTAATCCTCGTTCTGTTAGATATTTATTCATATCATGTTTTAACTCATACAGAAGAACAGTATATTCCGGCTCTCTCAATTCTTTAACGTTTTCAACTGTGACAGGATCTATAATGACTGCTCCTAGATCTTTCATTATTTCAATTGCTTTTTCCATTACTTTGTCAACTAAATCATTGAAGCCAAAGTAATTACGAGCAACACCTATTCTTGCACCCCTTAAGCCATTAGAATCCAAATAAACAGTGTAATCTGAAGGAATTCTATCTTTACTATTTGATGTGACTGGATCCTCAGGATCTACTCCAGCCAAGACATTTAGCAATAAGGCTGCATCTCGAACAGTTCTAGCTATAGGACCAGCAATATCCTGACTATGTGCAATGGGAATAATACCAGTGCGACTGACTAAACCCATTGTAGGTTTAATCCCAACTAAACCATTTGCATGTGCAGGACAAATAACAGATCCATCAGTTTCAGTTCCAATAGCTACTGTACAGAGATCAGCTGCTACAGCAACAGCTGAACCGGAACTCGAACCACAGGGACTACGATCAAGCATGTAAGGATTTTTAGTCTGACCACCACGACTACTCCAACCACTGCTTGAACGAGTAGATCTGAAATTAGCCCATTCGCTAAGGTTTGTTTTTCCTAAAATAATTGCACCAGCGTCTCTCAGCTTTTGGACGATGAAAGCATCTTGTAGAGCTATATGCCCCTCTAAAGCAAGTGATCCAGCAGTAGTCATCATTTTATCCGCAGTATCAATATTATCTTTTAATAAAACAGGAATACCATGAAGAGGACTTCTAGAACCTTTTTTCTTACGTTCTTTATCTAATCCATCTGCAATATCCAAAGCATCTGGATTAATTTCAATAATAGCATTTAATTTTGGACCATTCTTATCAATTTCCTCAATTCGATCAAGAAAAGTTTCTGTTAGCTCTCTAGCAGTAATTTCTCCCAATTTCATCATTTTTTGCAATTCATCAATAGTAAATTCTGTCATTTCTGTTCCACCAAAATATGTTACAAATAGTAACTATGTTCTTTTAAATTTCTTCATTAAAAAATAATGTAATTTTGGATTAGCAAAAATTAAAAACTACTAAAGAGGAAGTAAATTATGTCATTCATAGAATTAAAAACAATTGAAGGAAAAGAAGTTGTTCCAGGTTTTACTGGAAAGTTTATTCATTCTGACAATATGACTATTGCTTTTTGGACTATAAAAGCAGGTAATAGTTTACCTGAGCATAAACATCCACATGAGCAAATTGTTAATGTTATTGAAGGTGAAATTGAGCTAGTAGTTGAAGGAAAAACACATTTGCTTACTAAAGGTACGTGTCTAATCATACCTTCCAATATTCCTCATTCTGGAAAAGCAATAACTGATTGTTATCTTATTGATGTGTTTTATCCAGTAAGAGAGGATCTTAAAGGATAGAGATTAGGAAAGAAATAGAAAAAATAGTATGAGTAAAGTTTGATTCGGGTGCTTTACACTTGCAAAAACAAGAGATTTTCAAGAAAGAAAAATATCCACTCATAGGTGAATTAGTTGTAAATATAGATGGTTTAGTGGTTTGTGAAAGAAAGTTATCCATTGAAAATGATCTCTACTTAGATCACCATCGCTTTAACAATATTCCATTCTTACCTGGAGTTATGGGTCTTGAACTTTTCGCTGAACTTGGAAAATTCGTTTATCCAAATAAAGAGATTTCTGAATTTACTGATGTTGAATTCCGTTCAGCTGTTAGATTAAAAGATGATAAACCCAGACACATTCGAGCTTCCTTGAGGAAAGTAAATGAAAAAGTTCATGCAATTCTTGAATTGTTATACAAAAAAGATGGAGAGGGTACTCAAGAAAAAAAACTCTGTTTTATAGCTACACTAGTCTTTAATCAAAAAACAACAGAAAAGCAAGCAACACCTCAATTGAAAAAAATGCCTCTATTAAATAAAGAAATTATATACCAAATATTACCACATGGACCATTATTCCAAGTTGTTTCTGAAATTAATCATATAAATAAAGAAGTTATCGCGATTGGTAATTTTAAGAAAAGACAGCATTTCAATTGGAAACATGATAAGCTATTAATGGATCCACTACCAATTGAAGCTGGTTTCCAAGCAGTTGGTTTAATGGATTTCATTAATACAGGAAAAGCGGGTCTACCAAGTAAAATTGGACGGATAAAATTTTTCAATGCAAATGGGAATCCACATTTCATAATAGGAGAGAAGAAATCTGAGAATAACTTTGTTTTTAAAGTACTATCAAAAAAGGGTGAGGTAATACTTAAAGTTGAAGATTATCAAATTGTTGAAACAAAATTAGGCAATACTCTCAGTGCTCTCGAAAGAATTCGATCTCATAGTATTCGCTTACAACACAAAATTCCCAAAAAGGCTTGGTTAGAAGTAGTTAGTCTTGATTTGCTTAAAGATAAAATAACTCGAGAATCAGATTTCATTAAAACTTTCCTCCATCCTGATGAATTAGAATTGATAAAGGGATTAGAGAAGGAGAAACAATTAGAAGTTATCGCAGAATCTTATGCTTTAAAGAGAGCATTAAGAGTAGTTCTTTTCACAGCAGATATGCTACGTTTTACTATACAAAGAAATCTATCTAATGAGCCATTCTGTCAATACAAAAGAAAAACGATTTACCTCACAACTAAGAAGCAAGAAGGTTACATTCTTGTAATGGCTAGTTACAATCGAAAAGTAGATATTGAATTAATTAATGGTTGAAAATAGGAAAACCATTTTGAAAAACTCCATTTGTTGATGTGAAAAAGATGACAGGTAAGATCATTGACTCTATCTCAGATGATTCATTAGGTAAAGAGGTAATTATAGAAGGAATCGCCTATGATGCAAAAGGTGGAGCATGTATAAAACTAAAAGATGGAAATGTTGTTTATATCAGAAATAAATTGGATTGGGAAACAGAATATCTCGAGAAGAGAATTGTTATTACTGGCACACTAAATTTGAAGAAAATAATACCAGATCCAGAAATCGGTGAAAATGGTGCTATAAGCACTGGTGCAACAGGTAAACAATATGTCTTAGAAGAAATAACAATGATAAAGATAGTAGATTAGTCAATATATGCAAAAGCATCGTGATTTATTGAATAAAAAAAAAGAGAATTGAGAGATTAAGTTAATCTCCGGTAAGTTCATCTATTTTGTTGAATCTACCGCCAATTCTTCCGGCAATTCCTCCAAGAATTACAGCCATGAAGCCAAAAATACCACTTACAGCAAAGCAGAAGAGAGGGACGTATTTATTAGCTAACTGGTTGATATCATCGCTGTATTGAGAGAATTTAGTATTCATTGTATTAGTAAGATATATTCCCAAATTAGACGTTTCTGTTATGCCCATGAAACCAAGAAGCGCATCTATTGTTTGATCAATATCATTGAAATCAGCAAACCAATTAAGAATCTTAGCTTTTAAAATTAACCAAGTGAAAAGAAAGATTCCTGCAAATACAAGCAATCCCGTAAATAATCCTGCAATCATTCCTGGGAATTTATCTTGTGCAATATAACCAGCAACAAAACCACCTATTAGAAATCCAATAATACACAAGACAATTGCTAGCCACCAACTTACTTGTATACCACCATAGATTAGGCCAATTCCTAAACCTATACTGACTAGACCGCCAACAAAGGTACCAATTATTATTCGTAAAAGAGACATTTAACGCACCAAATATGTTATAACATTGGTATTTATAAAAATCACCGAAGAGAAAATCCAAATTTATAGCAAATAAAAACAAAACATTCTATAGAGAAAGAATTGCACTAATTTTTAGTAAAAGGGAATGTTGTATAATAATGACTATAGAAGAGAATAATTGGGAACCACTACAACCTGAAGAAGTATCTGAACTCTTTAAATCATTAGACATCAAATGGTGGATTGCTGGTGGTTGGGCTATTGACTTGTTCCTTGGTAAAAAATCTCGAGATCATTTAGATATTGATGTTTTGATTTTAAGGAAAGACCAGATGATAATTCATAAGCACCTCAATGAATGGGAGCTTTACAAAACAAACCAACCAGGATTGAAACCATGGGAGAAAGGAGAGTATCTAGAAATTGGCGTTAACAGTGTTTGGTGTAAAGAATCATCAGATTCGTCATGGGTTCTAGAGATAATGTTTCTTGATTCAATTGAAGATGAGTGGTTTTTTAGACGCAATCCAAACATTCGAGGAACATTATCAGATATTGGTTTACAAACCAATTCAGGAATTCCTTTTCTTAAACCTGAAATTCAATTATTATACAAAGCAAAAGAAAACCCTTCACCTAAAGATATGCAGGATTTTCTTAATGTAGTTTCACTGTTAGAGAATGAAAGTTTAATCTGGTTGAGGAATGCTTTGCTACAACAGTACAAGGAAAATCATTCTTGGATTGTAAAAATAAGCACCATTCTAAAAGAGAAACAATAGCTAACTAAATTGATCCAATAATAGTTGACATAGATCTAATAGCTCATTAGGAAGTGTAGTATCTTCTAACCAACTTCTAACATGAACTAGTCTTGATTTAACCCATGAACTATCATTAGCTTCTGATGCGAAATTAAGCTCATATTTTGTTGCTGTTAGGTGAGCTTGAAAAACCTCAATAGGATGTGTATGCAACAAATTTACAGAAATTTGAAATCCCATTTTCTTTAATTGATCAATTTCTATGATTTCATGTACTAGTAGCCATTTAGATTCAAGAACATCATCAATAGTTGTAGTGTCTCCTGAAGGAGCTTCACCAGAAAAGTAATCAATCAATTCTTGAGCTTGCATTTCATCAACGGGATATTCGCTTTTTAATAAAAACGAAATTGTGTTATTGATTTTCTCTTGAATCTCTTTCTTATTCATTCTTGATTATCCTCTTGATGCCATTAAAGTCAATAGATTGATTTCCTTTAACTTTGAAAAAGATATCTCAAAAATGAGAAAAGAAATTATTCAGTAGGATAAATACCAGAATCATTCTTTACTTCTTTTTGCAGCATTTGAAAAGCATATGCTGATGTTGAAAAAGTTGCTGCTTCGGAAAACTTAGCAATTTCAGCTAGTTCTTCATCAAACATTCGTACTATAACATCAATGTGAGGATGTTCTTTCCTTAATGCTACAGTCAAAATAATGGCATCTGAAAACAACTCTTCAGTATTCCAACAAATGTAAATTTGTGAAATCTCTTTCATATCGAAATTTTCATCTAGATTCTCTATAAATTGCACTCTTTCTCTTTTTGCGCTAACGTTTGGTAAATCATGATAAACATGGGGATCAATTTTTGGATCAATTAGGTTTACTTTGATTTTTAGCTTTTCACCATAATATTCAGCTATACGTTGTACGATTGTATCGTTTCCTAAAACAATAATTTGGTCTCCTTCCTTAACATCTTCAGCCCATATCTTAACTGATTCTAGAGCCCATTTAGACGAAGAAAAGGTGAAAGCATTCCATGGTTCACCAGCAAGAAAGGTTCGAAAATGATCATCAAAAACTCTCATGTACAGTGCACAATCTCTATTCAATTCACGAACCTTTTCAGCAGCGATTAACGCACGACGAAGGTCAGTTGTTACACAGAAGACTTCTTTACATTTTTCTACTCCAGCAAGCCTGATGATATCAATATCAGTATAATCTCCCACAATAACAGGTTGGTTAAGACTAATTAAATCATCTACTTTTTCAAGTTCTATATCTACTATTGAATATGGACGCTTGTTTTCTCTAAGGTATTCAACTATTCTCTCTCCAAGATGGTTGTATCCTAAAATAACACTATGGTTTTTTCTTCCTGAAGCTATTTTTCTTGAGTTAACAATTGGATTATACCCATAGAATTCTTGGAGCGCACTTATAATAAAAGTAAGTATCAACAATTCAAACAAGAGAGGCCAGAGTAATTGGTAAAAATTATAGAAAGTATTACTCGATTCGTTAACAGTTATTGAAGTAAGTACAATATTCCAGAAACTTTTGTTTTCATCTATGATGTAAAATACAACGAATCCAATGATCCAAAATAGAATGAAAATAATGAATGGTAATCTGAATCTTCTCAATTGATTACGAAATGCCCTAAATCTATTAGTTGATTACATATATTACCAAAGTTAAATTAGATAATTAAAGATTTTCAAGTTATAATGATTGAACAATTCTGTTTACATTTGAATTTATCATTGAATACAAATAGGACTAATTATTACAGGTTTTTCTTGAGAAATTCAACTAAAAGATAATGATGATTTATCATTTTGTAGAAATGAACATGACCAAAATCATGGATTATATATTCTATATTAGGAATATTGGAATCTTCAGCTCGTGCTGCTTTTTGTAGTATTTCGAAATTTGAAAAGGGAACATTTCGGTCATTTTTTCCATGAATTAACAGCATTGGAACTTTGATTTTTTTGATTTCATTTACAGGACTAATTTCTTTTAGTTTTATAGGAGAAAAAACATCAAACCAATAAGCTACCCAAGATGATAGAAATGAAACCTTGAATTTCTTAAGTCTTATTTTTAATGGGCTCGCAAAATCAGCATAAGGAGATTCACAAATCAAAGCTTTAATATTACCTTTTTCGCGATCTTTTGCTGTAGCCAATATTGCTGCTGCAGCACCCATCGATTCAGCCCAAACAACTATTTTTTCTGGATCCAAAGAATTATCATCTATAGCATTTCTCTTTATCCATTCAACTCCAGCCAAAATATCATCTGATTCATAATAACCAAAGGTTAATGGTTTTGAGTTCTGACTTTTACCATGATTTCTCAAATCAATAGCCAAAATATTGTAACCAGCATAGTAGAATGGTAACATCCCTTTAACAATAACTGAATCACTTTTTAGATCAAGTTTACCTATATTTGATCCATGACCATGTGTTACTAAAATTGTTGCAGCATTATTCTTTTTTGCAAATAAAATTTCGTAATTCTTTATTGGTTTTTCAATGGAAGGAATCCACCAACCATTAAGTTTAATCTTCTTCCCTTTACGTGAAATAGAATCAATTTTAACAACTTTATAATTATCTATCCCATAATCTTTGGGACTTTTATTATATGGAAGATGCCTAGGAAAGTAAAGAATAGCTAATGTTAGTAACATAGGTTTACAAAGCATATAAACAATAAAAAAGTAATCTTCGAATTCTGGGACATAGATATAGACTATTATCATTTTTAGTTTCTGTAAGGATATTTGCAAAAGTGACTATTTTTGTACTTTGAAAACTAACCAAACTAGCTCTTTGATTCTCTCGCATTTCGTTAAGCTGAGATTTAGAGGAGTTTTGATATGTCTGAATAGATTAACGCATTCCTTACCTAAGATAAAAGGCTGTATAACTAAACTTATTTCATCAATGAGAGAATGCTCGAAGAAATAGCTATTAAGCAGGCCACCACTATCAATCACGATACTTTTAACACTATAATCTTCTTCTAAGATTTGTAATGCTTGTTTATAATCTACGAAATCATCTCCAGTAACAATATAATTATAATCATTATCTGTCAGATACTTCAAATATGATTTTTGTGTGTTTTTAGAAACAAGCACTATTATATTTCCAGCATAAGGGGATTTTCTGTAAATATGTAAGAGATTTTCTAATTTACCTTTACTATCAATAATTACCCAGTATGGTTTGTCTTTTTTAACTTCCTTTAAATCTACTTCTGCTTCAGTAAGTCCCTCTTGAATAGCATCAACAGCAGTAATAGAACCAAACATGTAGACATCAGCATTGAATTTCGCAACTAATTCATAATGCGTATCCAAATCAACTTTTAGCTCTTTCATCGAAGAATCTAAACTTACAGAATTATGCATGATTATTTTCATAATTATTTGTTCCTCTTAATTTCTAATAATTCTTTCTCAAGGTATTTTAGTAATAATCTTCTTATTCAGAAAATAGTAGTCTATTTTAGAGTAAAATGAACAAATCAGCGAAAACTGTTAGAGTAGCAATAGTACAAGATTCCTCTGTAATCATGGAAAAAGAAGCTTGTATTGAAAAGGTTAATGAATTGACAAAGAAAGCAGCAAAAAATGGAGCAAAAATCATTTTGTTTCCTGAAGCTTTCATTCCAACATATCCCCGAGGTCTTTCATTTGGAGCAAAGGTTGGAAGTCGATCTGATGCCGGCAAGAAGGATTTTGCACGCTATTGGGAAAATTCCATTGAAATACCTGGTCCAGATATTGACAAGTTAGGAAAAATCGCTAAAGATAACAGCGTTTATTTGATAATTGGAGTAATCGAAAGAGATGCAGGTTTTAGTGGTGGTACACTCTACTGTTCTATACTTTATTTTAATCCAAAAGGAGAGTTTCTTGGAAAGCATAGAAAACTAAAACCAACTGGTTCTGAGAGATTAATTTGGGGTGAAGGTGATGGTAGCACATTAACTGTTATCGATACTCCTTATGGTAAAATTGGTGGATTAATATGCTGGGAGAATTACATGCCTTTAGCACGAACAGCAATGTACGCAAAAGGTATTGATATTTATGTAGCTCCTACTGCAGATGCTCGAGATAGTTGGCAAGCAACAATGAAGCATATTGCATTAGAGGGTCGTTGTTTTGTTTTGTCATGCAATCAGTTTGTGACCAAAGATATGTATCCAAAAGATTTAGCATGCTATGATGAATTAAAAAATTCTACTGATATTTTATCTAGAGGTGGTAGTGTAATAATAGATCCAAATGGTGCAGTTCTAGCAGGACCATTGTTTAATAAATCAGGAATGCTTTATGCTGACTTAGATTTGTCAGTAATAGCTCGCACTCGTTATGATTTCGATGTTGTTGGTCATTATGCACGACCAGATGTATTTCGTCTTTATGTTAATGAAGAAAAGCTGGATTCCGTTTTACCCGAAAAAGATGAGAAGAAATGATTTTCATCAACTAACCTTTCTTTTCTTCATAACTCTTTGCAATTTCATAGCATTAAAGATTAGTTTAGGTAGTGAGAAACCACGGAAAGCTTTACCGTTGGATTTAGTTTTAGGTATAATATAAGGAATGACTTTACTACAACTTTTCTCAAGATCACCACCAATATAGTGAAGAACTAATTCTAAATTCTCTTCTATCTCTTGTTTGTTTTTCTCATTAGGTACATATTTAACATTGGACATTAGAGCAGTTTTTATCATACCTGGTTGGAATATGTTAATTTTAACATCCTCATCTTTAGCAGCTAATTCTAGAGCCAAACATTTCGAAAAAGTAACAACACCACCCTTTGAAGCTGAATAAATTGTCATGTTATCTAAAGGTCTATCTGCACCCCCACCAGAAGTAGTTATAATTCGACCATACTTCTGCTTATACATTTGGGGTAATACAGCACTTATCGAATTCATTACTCCCATTAGATTAGTACTAATAATGGTTTTAGCATATGATTCAACCATTTCAGGAGTCAAATATTCAAAAGGTCCATAAACAGTATTTAAACCAGCATTTGCTATTAATATTCTAACAGAACCGAATGCTTCAACAGTCTTATCTACAATTTTCTTTAAATCTTTAGATTTGTTTACATCACATGGAAAACCTATAACTGAATCTCCAAATTGCTCCTTTAGTTCAGATAGAGCTTCTTTTACTTTGGATTCAGTTCTTGAGCAGATAGTTACTTTACAACCCTCCTTTAATAATAGTTCAGCGAGCTTTCTTCCAATACCTGTTGTTGAGCCAGTTATTATAGCAGTTTCATTTTTTAATCTCATTTTAATCACAGTCGTTATTTGTATTTTAAATTAAAAAACTTAAGCACAAAATTATTCCTCTAGAAAATTAAAAATTTCTTCCAGTGGAAGATGGTCAGAAATACTTTTTCCATAGTAAGCACGTTTGATGACTAGATTAGAAAGCAAGAAATCCGCTGGAACAAGATTTTTTTGACCTTCCATATTTTCTATTTTGTAGCCTTTTTTTAATGCTTTCAACATTTTCACCGACATTCCCCCCAATATGTACTTGAACCAGGACTTTTCAACGCCATATTTTTTATAGACTTCTCTTTTTGGTTCTGGAATTAATGGAAAGGGAGGATTTTGCTTTCCAACATACTCAAGCATACTCTCTTTTGGTGATTGAAAGAAAGCAATAATGTGAAGATCTTTTTCTTTTAATTTATCAGATTGTTGAATCATTTGAGAAATTCTGAGATTACATAAAGGACAAGAAGCATATCGAAAGAAAGATAGTAGAAGTTTTTTATCCTTATAATCTTGTAGTGATATTTTATTTCCTTGCAAATCTGTCACTTTGAATAGTGGTGCTTTTTCTCCTTCTTTTAGTCTCATTCAAAACATCTCTTGTAAATTACTTCTCACAAAAGAAAAGATTTGCTGGTTTAAAAAATGTATATCCAAGCTTTTTATAGAGATTTAATGCAGGTATGTTATGCTGATTAACAAACAAAGTAGCCATTTCCTTCTTTGCCAGCACTTTTTTTGTAATAGCAGTTGTTAGGATGAAACCGAATTGCTGTCTTCGAAATTCCTCTAATACATAGATATTTCCAAGTTGCGCTAAACGTGGGGTTTCAAAATGAGTCCCTCCACAAGCTACGATTTGATCACTCATCTCAATATAATGGTAAAAACCACTATTCATTTGAGTCGCATGCCAAGGAAGTGTACCGATGGATTTGTAAAAGACATCTATTCGTTCGAAATCTTGTTTTTTAGCTTCTTTAAGATAAGGTGAAGTAGGCAAAGGAATATCCTTTAGAGAAGTAATTGTCATGCAGAAATCAGTATGAAAATTCTTTACATGAAAATAATCAGTAAGGTTTTCTTCCAGTAACTCTAGGGATAAGAAAAAGAAATTTCTTGGTAAGATTTCAGACAAGAATTCCATTATTTTACTATATTGATTAGATTCTAGTTTTACTGGCAGAACGACTGATGGTTCTTTGAAACCCTCGAAAATGACAAAGAAGTTTTTTAGTTTATTTTTACTGGAAAATAATCCATACACTTTTGTTAAATGGATACATGGCGGATAAAGATCACCCAATAGAACAAGGTTTTCAAGATAATGTTGTTTGGCTAACTTCTGACATTGCTTAATGATCTTTTCTTCATTTTTATCTAATAATCGGATTTCCATGTATATCAAAAATAAGCTCGTTCTATGCATTATAAAAGTGTTTTATTTCAGCTTTACTCTTCATTAGGCATTTTGCTAGGAAGAGAATAGAAATTCCTAGTTTGATAAGGTCACCAACAATGAATGGAAATGCACCCATCGTTAGTAGCACAAGAATATTTAGCTTAATCCCATTAACAACAAAATACCAGAGATATAAGTGAGATAATCCCAAACCATATACTACAAGGTAATTTGCGATAAACAAATGACTAGAAACAATCCATGTCGCTTTACTTCTTTCTTTGTATTTTTCAACAACTTTTCCAATATAGAAACTAGTCAAAATAAATGCTATAATATAACCACCTGATGGTCCTAACAAAACACCTATTCCAGCATTGCGTCCAGCAAACCATGGTATGCCCATTAATCCATAAGAAATATAGAGAATTTGGGATAGACCTCCAAACCACGAACCTAAAAAGATTCCACTCCCAAAAACTGCTAAAGTCTGTAAAGTAATTGGTATTGGAGTCCATGGTAAATAAATCCTAATCTGTGCAAACAATCCGGTTAAACAAGCGAAGATTATGGAAAATAATACCTTTACAAGAGTTGACTTGTTTTGTAACCAAAAGATATTGATTGAAAATTTATCTTTTGATAATAGTTCATTGTGACTAAATCCCATTCGAAATGTCTCCTAATCATAATTCTCCAGTGTTGTGTTTTTCTTTAAACACTTATGTTTTTTACAGTATGAATAGAATTTCAGTTGAAAAAAAATAAAGTAAGAAATATCAAAACAGCAATACCTATTTTTACTTAAAAAAATATATTCCAATAAAGAATCTTAAAGGAATAATCTAACAAATTCAAAGTCATGGTGGAAAAGTAATGAATGAAGCACGTTTACGTTGGGAGATGTTGAATCTAATTCGTAAAGAGAAATTTGATATTATCTTGCCTATTGCAATGCAAGAGAATAATACAGATATGTGGATTCATGTCATAAGGGAAGGGAATCCAGACCCACTAACTTTGGATTTGGGTGGTGATATTGGTTATTTTGTGTTTACAAATCAGGGAGAAGGAAGAATTGAACGTGCAGTTTTTGGAGGAGATGAGGGTATGCTTCAAGAACTTGGTGTTTACGATGTTTTTGATTCAGAGGATGAGTTAAGTAAATTCGTAACTGAACGTAACCCAAAAAACATTGCAATTAATATGTCTGAATGGTTAGCAGTAGCAGATGGTTTGTCATATACAGGGTTTCATAAATTAGTCAAAATGCTTGGAGAAAAATATGCAAAAAGATTAGTTTCTGCAGATCAATTAATAACTGATTTTCGAACAAGAAGAGTTACTAGTGAAATTGTTTTTTATGGTCAGTTATGTGAAACAGCAAGAAGGTTACTAGAGAGAGTACTATCTAATGAAGTTATTATTCCTAGAAAAACAACACTTGAGGATATTGGATGGTGGATGGAAAATCAACTTTTAGCTAAAGGAATGAGATCAACTTTTGACTTTTGCACTCCCCACATTATTCATTCTGTAAAATCAGATAAAAGTGAAACTCAATCAAAAGATTACATCATCCAACGAGGAGATTTAATGCAATATGATTACGGGATTAGTTCAATGAATTATGGGACAGATTTCAAACGTGTAGCTTATGTTTTGCGAGAAAACGAGACTAAAGTTCCAGCAGGAATTCAAAATGGTTGGGATCAAGCTTTAAAGGCTCGAGATGTTATTCGAAAAAATATCAAAGTAGGTGTTACTGCAGAAGAAACGCTGAAGAATATTGGAAATGCTCTCAAAAAAGCAGGCTTTACTTACATTCATCTTGACCTTGATCCTATGCTAGGTGGTGGTCCAAGTCTTGAACCAGAAAAAGATCAGAAGCATCCTGGTAAAACAGAAATTACTGTTGATTGTCATTGTGTAGGAAATACCGGGAATAGTGAAGTTGCTTCAGGTCCTTCAATTGCAGGTTTTCGTCCAGATAGAGCACATTTGATAATAAAACCAAACAACCTATTTGCTTTTGAATTCATTGCCTACACACCAGTAAAGGCTTGGGGTGGAAGAAAAGTTCGATTCAATATAGAAGATAATGCTATAGTAACTGAAAATGGTGTGGAGTATTTGTATCCACCAAATGAGAGAATCTTGCTTATTCATTGAGATTCTAAATCTAGTAACTCTTGCATGAATTCATCTATTATTTGATTGAATGCTTCAGGATTTTCTATATTTGAAGGATGACCGACATTATCAATAAATCTTGCATCTTTCTGTTCTTTTAGTACTTCCTTATGCTCTCTGTAACCACCTTGAAGTAGATATTTTATTGGACATGAAACTTGATCAATTATATCATGATAATCATGTGGTAACATTATTCGAACAATTTCCCTTAAGATATCTGGATCATTAATTTCATATCCAGCAATTGAAACAAACCATTCCTTTAATTCTGGTTCAACTCTATCTCCCAGCATATTGCGAAGTAGATTATCATAGTATTCTTGATAATTTCCCTTATAGAGGTCCATGACTTCAGCTATTTCATCATCATTTGCTTTTACTCCATAATAGACTGTTCCAGGAAGTAAAGAATCAACAGAAATAATCCCCCTTATTTTATCTTTCAGTAGATAAGCGGTTTCAAGTGCAATAGCTCCACCTTGACCGTGACCTAAAATAACAACATTATCCAATTTTTCCTTATCGATAACTGCTTTCACATCTTTAGCTAATGATGGATATGTATACTCTTTTCTAGTTCTTCCAGATTTTCCTATACCAGCAACATCTATTTTTACAAGCTTGTATTTTGTTGCCAGAGGATTCTGAAATTTCCAGTAATCCAATGTAACTCCACAACTTGGTAACATAATTAATGATTCTCCATCTCCCTCTATTTCATAATAAATTTCTGTCCCATCAAACGATTTAGCATATGGCAAAGCTTTAGCTCCTCTAAAATAAGTCTAATCAAGAGCTATCTTTAGCATTATTTACAGCTCTTAATAATTGATGTAAAACAGTTGCATCTGGTTTGATTTCTACTGCTTTAGTGCAATTTTCAATTGCTAAGTCAAATTTACCTGTTTTATAATACAAGACAGCAATATTATACCAAGTTTCAATTTTGTCGGGTTTAATTTCAACTGCTTTTTGCCAACACTCAACTGCCTTATCAAGATCACCTTTTCCATTGTATGCATTGGCCATATTGTTCCATGCTTCATGATCTTTTGCGCTTATTTTTACTACTTTTTTGTAAATCTCTATTGCTAAATCAAATTCTCGCAACTCTCGGTAGGCATTCGCTAAATTGTATAACAAATCAATGTCATTAGGTTTTATTTCAAGAGCTCTTTCCCAACATTTCAGAGCAGTATCGAAATCTCCTTTCCCAATATAATAAGCATTACCTAGATTGTACAAAGCATCAAAGAATTCAGGATCTAAATCGACTGCTTTTTGCAAACATTCAATGGCACCTTCTGTATTAGACTGCTGTCCATATTCTAATCTTTTTTGATAGTAGTCCTCTGCTTCTGCTTTTTTCTTATTTTCTTGATCTTTACCATTCTTAACCATTTAAACCAACTATTCAATTTCCACTTACAAATTTAAAAATCTATTTCAATATTGCAAAGCAAATTGCTCCTTTGTAATAGGATATTAATTGGCTGTTGTAAAGGATAAGCATCAAAAATATTCGAAAAAGGTCATTTGTTTAATTTCCGATATTGCTTTCTAAAATTCTTGAATGCTTGATCGAATTCCTGAATTATTTTATCAGCTTTAACAAATAGAGTTGCATATTCTTCGAGATCAATCACTAGTGAATCATTTTTACTAGTTATTAGAATAGCTGAAGGACCGCTTATACCTCCTAACTCAGG
>JAUVZH010000002.1 GCA_030602675.1 Candidatus Heimdallarchaeota archaeon
TATTGCTTTTTCATATTTACCCATTATTTGAGTTACTTGTGCTAAATAATCATAAGAAATGGCTATCTGATACTTATTTTTAGTTTCTTTTGCTGCTTGTAAGCTATTATTGAAATGCTTAAAAGATTCTTCGTAGTTTGATCTGAAATGTAAGTTAGCTCCTA
Organism: Candidatus Heimdallarchaeota archaeon; assembly: GCA_030602675.1. Lineage (GTDB taxonomy): Archaea > Asgardarchaeota > Heimdallarchaeia > JABLTI01 > JABLTI01 > JABLTI01. Next base: position 165 of record JAUVZH010000002.1, read on the forward strand.
ATTGAGAATATATTTCATACAAAAGATTTTTTTCATCTAATGATTTTGCAATAGTTAAACTTTGATTCAGAACTTTTAGAGCAAGATCAAATCTCCCACTGAAATTATAACATTCACCTTTTAGAACAAGTATACGCGATAACCCTAGCTTATAGTCCACATCTTTTGTTGTCAATTTTTGTCCCAATGATTTCTCTGCTTCTTCCAATATTTCAATAGCATCATCATGTTTTTCAACTGCTCTAAAACATTGAGCTTTTACTAAAAGAGCTTCATTTAACAATAAGGAATTATTTATTTTATCAAGCTCTTCTAAAACTTCTTCTAATAGTTCCAAACTTTTTGTCCAAGAAGTTGATCTTTGGGATTTTGCTTTTAGGATCTTTATTCCAATAATTGCTTCTTTCGCAAGGTTAGATTTCTTTTCAAAATCAGCTATTTTTTTATTTGCTTTTTCAAACTCCCCGTGAGCAATCATTTTTTCTATTTGCTGCAGTTCATTATTAGCCCATTTAACCAACACATCAACTCCAAATTTGAATCTTGAACTTAAAATATCTAGGAGTAAAATAATGATTCTTTTTTCCTCACATAAATCTTGTTGAAAAAAACATAGAAAGAGAGGAATTTAATGAGAATTATTATTAAAGATCTTTTCCTTTTTCCGCTTCCTGCTTTTCCTCTAGAATTTTTAGTTTCCTTTCTAAATCCTTCATTTTTGCTTTTTTCCGCTCATAGTAAGCTTTGTATCTTTCTGCATTACTGGCATATTTTCTTGGTCGACCCACTTTCTTTTTTTCCCCTGACATAGTAACCACTACAATAGTATTATGTGAGAACAATTTAATAAGTTTTGTGTTAACACGAAATACTTATATAGTTTCGCAAAGAGGTATTGTATTAACACGAAACTCATATTAGGGTTTTGAGCTACAAAAACGAAAAATGAGAGAATTAAAATGACCAATGGAGTAATTATGAAATTTACAAAAATTTGGTTTCTTGTATGCGCAATTATACAATTCACTTTCGGAATGGCTTTTGTTTTCTTCTGGGATCTATTCTTCGCAAATCTTATACAATTTCCATTTACAGATCCAGCTTTACCACTTATCTTTGGTTGTGCTGCTTTCGGTTTATCAGCCATGTGCTTCATGTCCTTCTTCCTTGGGAAAGATTGGAATTCAGTAAGAATACCTGTTTTAACTGAGATTATTTGGTGTGGCATAAGCATACCAGCTATGTTATACGCCCAATACAGTTACATTGCTTTACCCCCAGTTAATTGGATGAACACACTTTCTTATGCACTTATTATGGTAGGGTTTATCGTTGCATACATTCTACAAGTGAAAAAAGAAGACGAGTGAATCAAATTAAGAAGAAACGAGAGAGGAAAAGTCACGGAAAAAGTGAGAGTTATAGTCGAAGTTTTTCTTCGACTCTTTTTCTTTTTTTGAAGGAATTCTGGGAATTAATTTGTTATATAAAATCCAATATAAGTTCATAACTTTCTTCATTTTTCTTTGAGTTGCGTTTAAATAGTATAAGGAACCTTTGTTATTTACTACTAAAGTGGTAACTACCAATGTAGTTGCCATTTAAGCTGAGTGACGAAAAAATGAGTGAAATATATTGTACAGAGTGTGGGAATGAATTAGAAATTGAAGATGTCTTTTGCAGTCAATGTGGATCAACTGTTATGAGAAAAAGAAGTAATGGTACCACAGAACAAGTAAGAGTAGCAATTCAAGAACACCCATTACTAAATGTAGGCTTTTTTGGAGTATATACTCAAGGAAGAACATACTTGAACTTACTATATTTAATATTATTACTTCCATTAGGAATATTCTACTTTACATATGCAGTAACATTATTCTCAACATTTGCGGGATTAGTAGCTATTTGTATCGGACTCGCTCTTTTATTCTTCTTCTTACTTAGTTTACCATATTTACTAGAAATTCAAACATGGCTTTCATCATTTCTAACAGGTGTAAGAATAAAACCTGATAGAATAAAATACAAGAAAGAAGGAACATTGACAGAGAAGGCATTTAGTTCTCTCAAAAACAAATCGATTTACAAATCATTCTTCTACTATTTGATATTTGCAATGCCCATTGGTATTATTACTTTTACATTTGCAGTAACACTTATTTCAACTTCAGTTGGTTTAATGTTCTCTTGGGTTGAGCTTATTGTTGAATATGCTATTTATGGCGAAGTTTTTAGAGAAGCTTGGTATGGAGTGTTGCCTACAGGATTCTGGATTTTCTTACATGTCATTACTCCAATCATTGGTTTCTTTTTACTAACATTCTCTCTACACATACTTAACAGAATGGCAATATATCATAGTCGATTTATTAAATTCATTGCTAAAAATTAATTAGGGTCAATTCAACCTTTGACTCTAATTATCCTTTCTTTATTTCCTATATTGGAAGATTTTTAATGATATATTAGCTGGCAATGCAATAACTATTACAATTTTAGTTACAATCTTGCTGAGGAGAAACAATGAAATTTAGAGTTACATTTCATCGTATAGTTTCATGGTGGTTAGTAGTTTTCTCAGTAATTACAATATTAAGTGGTTATGCTGCATCAAGAAAATGGTTTTCTGATCGTCAATGGATAACTGATGTTCATGTTATATTCAAATGGAGTTTTGTTGTTTTATTCCTCTTTCATATCATCTATACATTCGCTTTTGTTAGGTTCAAAGGTGTAATCATTAAAAGTCCAAAGAAATATCCAGTTCGATTAGTTCAGCAAATTACTAAATGGTTAATACTTGTTTTTGGTTTTTTGATTATAATATCAGGTTTTAGTCACTATGAATGGGCAGAAGCTGCTTTTCAAGGTTGGATGCCATTTTGGGTTCACAAAACATTTGATGTAGGTTTAATCATCTCAATAATCATTCATACTATGGCTGGAACTAAGATAATAACAAAACGTAATAAAATTGAGAAAGTATGGGTCGATGTTATAATATGGATTGTAGGACTTGCATTAATAATTGGCACAATTTTCTTGGAAGTAACAATGCAATTACATTGAATATACTTAACAATTCATTTATTTGATTCTTTACTTTTTACCAACTTTCGTGAGTTTAATTGACTTACTTTTGTCTTTAGGAATTGCCTTTTTTCTCCTCGAGTCTTTAGTTTTCCTAATTCTTCCTTATGTTGTTCGAGAACAATCTCGCTCTGTAGGAAAGCATAGATTGCATCATAAAATGGGAATTCCATTTCTAAAGCTTCATGATCTGAATTTACAAGAAGTGGTGCACCACTTGCTATTGCTTCTAATCCCCATGCAAGAGGTTCATCGGTTAATTTTCCTGTATCAGATGCTCGGACTATCTTTCGTAGTCTTTGTAAAGCTTCATCATCTTCCAATTGATATCTTTTGATAATAGCATCAAATGAACAATATTTTACTCCACTTTCCTCATAATGATCGAGATCAGCACCAGGTATTTTAGCATCAAAAGGAATTGCACCTGTTTGTTTTACAAAATCAGCTATCTTTTCTTTTGGTAGAAATACAAACTGAGCTTGTAAATCAATAAATCGTTTTATTAACCATGGACAAGCAACTCGATCTACATGAACATAATTTCTAGTAACATAAATCATTTCAATCAATATCAAAATGATTTTTTTGATTAATAAATATTAGTTCAATAATATAGAGAAAAATAAGAGTAAAAGGCATTAAACTTCACTCTTTATTTTTGAAAAACACAACTAAACAAATCAATGTAGAGAATAATACTGAAAAAACTAATGCGATTGAACTACCAATTACCAAAGTAGTAGGTGGGCTAGTAGTATTTGTCATCGGAGTAGTTGGAGTAGGTGTGACTGGTGGAAGTGTGATAGGAGGAGGAGATAATAAGTAACCGTGTTGATTAAAAATCGTTATAAAAAATTCTCCTGTAGTGTTAAGAGCTGTAGTTGTCAGTGGAAAGAAATTCGAAAAAGTATAACCGGTAATATACAGATTGCCATAATTATCCAAACATAATCCTCCGAAACTATCATAACTCTCTCCACCAAAATAGGTGAGATAATTTAATTCTGAGCAATTATTCGTTAGATTGCAAATAAATAAATCCCAATTACTATCACTAGAGATATCATAAGCATCAGGTGTAACAGGTAAATCATCAGAATCAGTAGAACCTGAAAGAATGATGTTTTCATGTTTATCAAATGATAATAGTTTGTTATTATCTATACTATTACCACCAATTAAAGTTGAATAATCAATAGTTGAACCACTAGCATTCAATCTTAGCACAAAGGTGTCAAATGAACCATTTGTTGTATTATCATAACCATTTACTAGAGGAAAATTAGTCGATAAAGTAGTCCCACTTACATAGATATTTTTTTCTTCATCAAGTATTATTGCATTTCCTCTATCATTTAAATTTCCTCCAATATATGTTGAGTAGAGTAAAGTTGAACCATCAGATGATAACTTTGAAACAAAAATATCATTGAAAAAACCTGCAGGACCAGCAAAAGTTTGATTATAAGCATCTGTGGTTGTTGGAAAATTGTCAGATGATGTACCTCCAGTAATGTATATATTTTCCTCATCATCTAAAGTGATAAATGGATATTCATCATATCTACTACCACCTAAATACGTTGAGAAAATTATTTCAGAACCATCCGCAGCAATTTTTGTTATGAAGCAATCTGTTTGCCCATTGAATGTATCATTAAGTGCATTAACTACAGGGAAATCTGATGAATGTGTTCCACCAGAGATTATTATATCATTGTCAGATGTTAAATAAAGATCAGAGATGTAATCAGTATCAGAACCTCCCAAAAAAGTTGAGAAGAGAATTTTTTGTCCATTTGCTGATAGTTTTGTAAGGAATACATCATCATGTCCACCATTAAAGGTGTCATCAATAGCATTAACTCTTGGAAAATTTGTTGATTCAGTTATACCAGCAATTATCATATTACCTTCGGTATCAACTGCAATTTTTTGCCCCTCATCCCTTTCATTACCACTTAGGTATGTTGAATATAGAAGATCCGAACCATCTGGTGTTAACTTCAAAACGAAACAATCTTTATCTGCACTATAGGTATCAACATGGTTTTTAGTTATAGGAAAATCAGGTGAACTAGTAGATCCAGTTACATAAACATAACCTAGTTCATCTACTGTTATCCCTATTCCCTCTTCATATTCGCTACCGTCAATAAATGTTGAATAAAGAACTGGATCAATAGTTTGAATGGTTAATCTTTCATTCACGACAAAACCTATTTTGTAAAATGAAATTGATAAAACTACTATAATTGAAAAAGTGAAAAGAATTCTGCTTTTTTTAATTTTAAAACCCCCAAATCCTTGTGTATATATTGGAGATTTACAATAAAAATTTTTTTCTAAATTGCAAGTTAAAGTGCTGCGAAAAGTAATTATTGAATAATTTGCATTAGGTATCTGGAGTGCAGAAATTGTCCAAAGAAAATCTAGATAGTAAAGAAGCTATTAAGAAAATGAGAGATGAGCCTGATTTTGATAGAATAAAAAGTGAAGTTCTAACACTTTTAGCAGATAATAGAGACATAGTTCTTGCTACATCATCTAAAAATAGAGTTACTGCTCGAACTGTTTCATTTACTAGCAAGGATTTCGATATCTATTTCTTATCATGGGAACACAATAAAAAAATTGAGCAAATAAAAGAAAATCCAAATGTTGCTTTAACTCTGAAGAATGTTCAAATAGAAGGAAAAGCAGAAGTTTTGGGTTGGACCTACAATGAAGAACACAAAGAAATTGGTGATTTATTTAGAGCAAAGTTTTCTCCTGAATGGTATGATACTTTTTCTAAAATTAAAGAAATGGTACTTGTAAAAATCACTCCAGAAAAAATAATGAAATTCGAAATTATCTATAAACGTTTACAATTACAGAATTTAGATTTAACTAATAAGAAAGTCTATCAGATGAGAATTGAAGACAAGGATAATCCCAATTTTCCTTATTAATTTTGAGCAGTTTATACTTTTTTTTATGATTTGAATAAAATTTGTGTAAAGAAATTTAACTAACAATTTTGATTCTTTAGATATGAGTTCCAAAAATGATAAGCAAGTTGATTTAACTAAAATTATTATTAAAGAAATTAAAACTAAAGAAGCAACAAATGAGTTTTGGAAAAAATATCATGAATTCAGAGAGAAATGTTTCAAAGAACTTTTCCCAAATGATAATTTACCAGGTAGAGATGTTGCAGAGAAGGATATTGCTATTGGATGGTCAAGTTATCATACAATTAATTGGGTAGCATTTGAGGATTCATCAAAAGAGAAAATACTTGCAACAAGTATTTATGGTTATGCTAAAGAAGATTCACCAAGTTATGAAGTAAATAAACACAACAGTTACTTCTATTTGATTGTTGATAGTAGTTTTAGAAGACAAGGTTTAGGAACTCACCTGTTTAGATTAATTGTTGAAAAAGTGCAAGAAAATGGTTGCAAATTTATTGAGACAGATACCTATTATGAATCAGGAATGAATTTCTGTATAAAATATGGTGGAAAATTGATAAACGAAAGTGCTGAAAATCGTTTGCAAGTAGAAGATATAGATTGGGATTTAGTGAATTCATGGATAGAAGATGGAAAACATAGAGCACCAGATGTTACTCTCGAGAGTTTTCACATAACTCCAGAAAAAGACATTGTTGAAATTTGTAAATTAGAAACAGAAGTTGAAGCTCAAATGCCAACATTTGATAATGATGGTGAAAAGTGGACTGATGTTTACACTCCTGAGAGAAAACGAGAACGAGAGAAACGCCACAAGGATCTAGGTCAGGAATTTTATACTATTATTACTCAAGAAACTGATGGAACAATTAGTGGGTATACTGAAATTAGATATTCACATGTAGAACGAATTGAACGTGTTGCTCAAGGGTTGACTGGTGTGAAAAAGGAATACCGTGGTCGTGGTTTAGGTAAATGGATCAAAGCTGAATTGCTTATTTTTATTAAGAATAACCTTCCTAAAACAGAATACATTGTTACAGGTAATGCAGATCACAATGCTCCAATGATGTCAATTAATAATAGACTAGGTTTTAAAACCTATTACAAAGAATGGTCATACAAATTTACAATTAACGATTTACTAAAAAGAATAGGAGCCAATTCTTTACTATAGATGATCCAACTATTATTTATAAGAAAAATTTTTATTAGATAAATTAGGATTTCATATAGAATCCTTTTTGGATTTGTATGGAGGGTAGAAATTGTCTTCTCTCATTCAAAAGCAGTTTGAAAAAATTGATAAACTCATCATTTCTAGTGATTTTCCTAAAGCAATGGAATTAGTAGAAGAAATAATTAGAAGTAAAGAGATAAGACTTGAGAAGAAAATCGTTTGTAATATATATAAAAGTAATTTATTAAATAGGATGGGAAGCAATCAGGAAGCATTTGATCTTATTGAAAAAATTCTAAAGCAATTTAGTACTCAAGAAACATCCACTCTAAAAATTAATGCTATGATACAGAAAGGAGAAGTTTTGGCATTCTTAGAAAAAAAAGAGGAAGTTAAAGATATAATAAATGAAATAGAGGATGAAATCTTAAAAATAAAAGACATCAAAAAAGTAGAAAGAGTGAAAATAGAGTGTTTAATTCAAAAACTGAATTTATATATTACCTCTTCAAGGATGGAACCAAAAAAGTACCTAAAATTTGCACAAACATGTTATAAGCTAGCATTAAAAATCAAGGATGACTTATTGGTAGTTTTTAGTTTAAGAGAAATTGCTCAAGCAAATTATATACTTCATAATAAAACTAAATGTCAGGAAAATCTTGAAGAGGCATATAAATTAGCTATATCTATTAAAAGCATATATGAGCAAGAATATTGTCTTTGGGACTTGTCACGCTTTGAGTCGAATCGTGAGAAGAGCTTGAAGTATGCAGAAAAAGCTATTTCTATTCATGAAGAATTCGATTTTAAGTTATATCCCTATAGAAAATATGTCTATTTAGGTTGCGTGTATGTTAATAATTGTGAATTTGAAAAAGCACTAACATCACTTCATGAAGCAGAGAAATATCTGATAAAAGATTCTAAAGAGAGTTCAAATATCTACTTCATCTATTCTAGATTGTTTAACTTAAAAGGTGAATTAAATTTAGCATATGAAAATACTAAGAGAGCTTTGGAATTAGCTTTAAAGCTAGATAATAGGAAAACTGTTGCTCAAAGTTATTATGATCTAACTTTACTAGCAATTGAGCTTCAAAAATTAAAGTTAGCAGAAGAACATCTTAATGACTTATATCTATTGAAAAGTGAGTTAAAACAGGATGAAATTGATCAGATGTATTTGTTAGCAAAAGCATTAACTCTAAAAGCAAATAAAGGTATTCGTGATTGGTCAAAAGCTATTGAATTACTTGAGCAAATTATTGATGAAGAAGCTTTAAGCTCAACAATGCTGATTAATGCCACTCTGAATCTATGCGAGTTGCTATTTAAGGAAGTAGAATTTACTGGTGAAGATAGGATACTAGATATTATTAAATCTCATTTAATTTTACTGCACGATATTGCAGAAAAACGAAGTATTTTTTGGTTGCTGATTGAAATTCTAAGATTGGAATCACAAATCGCTTTACTATCTTTTAATACAACAAAAGCAAAAGAGTTATTGAAAAAGGCTCTAAAAATAGCTAAGGAAAAGGGAATTCATAAACTTACAATTGAAATAGTAAATGAACAAATGGAAATTGATGAAAAAATCGCTATATGGGAGAAATTACTGGAATTGGATGCTCCATTAATTGAAACAATAAAACATGTTCATTTGTTGAATAACATTAAAGAAATAAATGAAGAAACAGCTACAGTTATGTCTTGTAGTGGAAGCAAAAACACTTTAGAATATAGAAAGTTATTTGCTCTGAAAATTTAGAATTATTATTTTTCATTATTTAAATCTAATTTATGTTTTTTAACTTGACTTGGATATAGCTCAGCTAATCTAAGTCTCACTTCCCCACAATCAACTATATCTCCTACTTCTTTGAACAGCATTGCATTCAATCCACTATCTAGTTATTTATTTTAGTTTTTCTACAATAAATTTTCTTGAATTGAGTAGCTTTTAATAGAAGAATAGTTACATAAATCAAAGTGTCTATTGTAGTTATTATGGGTGCAAAATTATGAAGATTATTACAATTTATTTTAGTCAAACAGGAAATACTGAGAAAATCGCAAAAGCTATAAATCAATCTTTTGAGAAAGATCATGAAGCTGATTTAAGAGAATTAAAAGACATTAATATAAACATGCTTGATGATTATGATTTGGTTTTTATTGGTTCTCCATGTCATAGTTCAGATTTGGTAAAGTCAATAAAGTCTCTTCTTGAAGAAATACCAAATAATCCAAAATACAATCTAGTGGGATTTTTCACTCATGCTTGTTTTCCTCCTGAATTAGAAGAGTACAAAGAACTCTATGAAAAATGGGTAGGCAACTGTCGAAAGACCTTTGAAAGAATCAGCTCTGAGAAAAATATCAAGTTTCATGGTTGCTTTAGATGTTTAGGAGCTCCTTCAGCACCCATTGAACAATTTATTCACCAGGAAATCGTTACTGATGAGAAGATATTCAAAGAATATTTAGCATATGTCAAACCTCATCCAGATGAAAAGGACATTCAAGATGCTCAAAAATTTGCTTTAGATGTAATTCAGAAAGTTGCTTAATATAACTCATGATGTTAGTTATTCATTTTGTGAAATTTCTTCTAGTGAGAAACACAAACTATCAAATCAACTGTAGTTCACAATAGACAACTTTATTTTCTTATTCAATAATACTTCATACAAGGAGTTGGATATGTCAAAAAAGCTCTTCCTCGAACCTCATTTTGGCGACATAGCTTAGTCATGTGGCGGTTTAGTAGCTCAAAATAAAGAAAATTCAATTATTTTGACAATTTTTCCAGATCGAAGAAAATTCTATCGAATTAAACGAAAAGGTTCCATTTATAGGAGAAAGAAACGAGAAGAAATAGATTATGGGAAGTTATCTGGAGTAGAGATTATTTTTCTTAAATTCAAATCAGCACTCCTTAGAGGAAGAACTTTTGAGAGTCTCATTGACAAGAACTTAAACGAAATTGAAGAAAAACAAGTCTTAGAACTACGGGATGTAATTTCGGATTTAGTTTTGAAAGAAAACATCTCGGAAATTTACTGTCCAAGAGCACATCGTAACCAAGTTGATCATATTATTGTTAAGAAAGCAGTAGCTGGTTTGAGTGTAGCAGGATATGATATATTTTATTATGAAGATTTTCCAGCTTTTCCAACTAATTCAAAAAAGCTCAAAACTGATGCAGGATATTCAAGAGTTGAAATTGATGTATCAGATGTAATTGAAGAAAAAATCCAAGGAATTTTGTTATATGGATCACTAATTGATGTCTATTTAAAGTCAAAAGAGCTTTTAGTAAAAAAGATTAGAGAAGCACCTTTTGAAGTGTTTTGGAAAGATATTAGTTAAAAAATTAATATAGTTCTAAACATATTTTGAATCGTGGAGAAATTAATGGAGAAACTAACAGGTATAAAAGCTATTTCCTTCGATGCAGATGGTACATTATGGGATTTTGTAAAGGTTATGAGACATTCACTGAAATTTGTTTTAGAGGCTATCAATGAATTGGATCCTCAAGCAGGATTGAAACTAGATATCGATTTAATGATTAAAATAAGAAACAAAATTGCTAATGAATTGAAAGGTATTGTAACCAATTTAGAGGATATTAGATTACATGCTTTTCGTGAAACTTTAAAAGCTGTAAAAAGACCAAACGAGGAATTAGCTAATCACTTGAACCAGATTTACCTTAAACATCGTTTTGAAGATATTGAACTCTATGATGATGTTCTCCCAACACTTAGAGCTCTAAAAAAGGAATATACATTAGGGATACTATCAAATGGCAATTCTTATCCAGAACGTTGTGGTTTAGAAGAGATGTTTGATTTTGTAGTTTTTTCACAAGATTTTGGCATAGAAAAACCAGATAAAGAGATTTTCAATATAATGCTTGAAAAGGCTAAATGTAAGAAGAATGAGATTGTGCATATTGGCGATTCTCTTGAGACTGATATTCAAGGGGCTATTAATGCTGAAATGAAGTGCATTTGGCTTAATCGAAATGAGATGCCAAATCCGGACAATTTTAAATTAGAATACAAAATAACATCATTAACAGAACTAATAGATATTCTACTATAAGAAAAAAAGGGAATTATGGTGAGAAATAAGTAATAAGACCTTTTTCAACCATTACTTTTCCATCTTTTATTATGTGTGAAAAATTCTTAGGATTTTCGATTATTGTTATGTCTTCTAGAGGGTTCTTGTTGCAAATGACAATATCAGCTATTTTTCCTTTTTCAATAACACCGATCTTATCATCCAGATGAACACATTTCGCTCCAACTATTGTAGCTGCTTGTAGAGCTTGACTTGGAGTCATTCCTACATTTTCTACCATATATTTTACTTCTGATCCAGTTCTTCCATGATAATTGCCAGGTGTCCCTGCATCTGTTCCTACAGCAACTTGTACTCCCCTTTCAAAAGCTATTTTGTGGCTATTCATTTGCGATTTTGATGTTTCTTTTGTTTTAACTTGTACTTCAGGTGGCATTTGTTCCAAAATACCTGATTCTAGCAAATGTATTAATGCAGCTTGAGTTGGAACAAGAAATGATCCTTTCTTTTTCATTAGATCAGCTGTTTCTTCATCTAGAAAACTTCCATGTTCAATGGTATCAATTCCAGCCTTCACAGCTCGATAAATACCTTCCAAACCATGTGCATGGCTAGCAACATGCATTCCAATTCTATGTGCTTCTTCCACCATTCCTTCAAGTTCTTCATCAGTAAAAAGACTGGCTCCAAGTTTTGATTCCATACCATGCAGTACTCCACCAGTTGTAAGAGTCTTTATGAAATCTGCACCTGCACGTTTTCTCTCACGAACAACATGCTTTACACCATCTACTCCAGCTTTTACTTCTCCAATTTGTTTGTAGTAATCAAGCATAATATCTGGAGCCACAGCTTCTTGATTACCCCATTGAGCGACTCCATTATCAGATACAACAAGTCTTGGTCCTGCAAGAAGACCTATATCTAAAATTCGTTTCAAAGAAGCAATCCAACCAGGTGATGAACCGCAATCTCGTACACATGTAAAACCACTAGCAAGCTGTTTCTGAGCATTATTCAAAGCAATAAAATGCCACATACTTGTTTTGGTTCTCATATACTCTCTTTCATATTGTGGATCACCTGTTGCTTGTAAATGAACATGACATTCAACCATTCCAGGAAGAATTGTCTTCCCAGCTGCTTTTATAATTTGATCATTTTTTTCTTTTTCAAAGGACCCATCATCTCCAACCCAGACTATTTTCTTCCCTTCAATAACAATAGTCTTATTTTTAGCTATTGTTCCTTTCAGAGAATCAAAAACATTACCAGATTGTATAATTAATCTCCCATTTTTAGGTGCCAAAATATCATTCTTCCCTTATTATATTCAGAATAGGATTATCGATATTTTTTAAAAACCTTGTTGCAAATAGGAGGATTGATTTTCTTAAATATCCTTAGTAGTATAATGACCTTATTTTTCGATTCTTAGGTGATAGAACTTATCAACATTCATAATCTAATTTAATATGTCAGAGATTGAATTACTTGTTTAGGTTCAACATTATTGATCATTATAAGCAATTCAATACATACTGCTAATAATGCAACAGCAACCGCAAGATTTACGATGTTACTGAAGATTGACCAGAAATTATCTGTACTAAATATAGTGATAATTTCAGCTATTATATCAATTAGAACAGCCAAACCGAGTGCAAATGGTGCAATTGCCAAACGACTATTCATTCCTTGATATGCTTTCATTTTGTCTAATGTAAAACCAATAATGAGAAAAATCGCAGCAAGAATCAATGACAAAAGAATTGAAACTGTTAGTGAAATATAAATCATATATCCTGCAGATGGGTTAACTGTTCCTATGACTATTATGAGGATAACATTAATTACTAAAATTATTATATAAGCAAATACTAGTTGTTGGACAATATTCCTTCCAGTTACTGATTTGAATTTAAAAAATGAACTAAATCTGGAAACACCTATAGATAGGAGAACTAAAGCTGTCAATATTATTGCCAGTGAAATCCAAAAATAGATTGTATACATACTAGAAAATCCTGAAAATTCAGCAAGGCTAAAAGCATAATAAACAATTTCAATGGCTACATATACCATAAAAACAATTAGACTAATTCTTAGCTGACTTAAGCTCTTTTGGAAAGCTGGTTCGACTACTGTTCGTATAACTACTTCTTGACCATCTACTGACAGAGTTTACCCTCCACAACTAGGTATTTTCGAGAATTTATAAACTTAATCGGTGTAGTTCTTAGCATATACCTATCAGTTGATAAATCTATGATGAGTTATTATATCTTGAGCATTGATATACTTTATAGATACTCATTTTCTCTTATTGTTAACAGATTATTTCAAACTTAAGGGAATGTTTTTCAGAATAATGATGATGTTTAACATATGAGGGTTGTTGACATTAAACTCATCTTAACAATCCTTTTAGTTTCATGTTTTATTCCTCAAATTAAATTTGTAACAAATAAATCTATTGAAAATGATCAAGTCGATATCCTACTGATTTTTGATAATCCCTTTGGTCCTGAATATTTTCATAGCAGAAAAGTACTTGAAGATCGATTTGGTTGGAATGTAAAAACGACTTCATTATTTAAAACGATTTTACCTTGTGATGAAGAATCATATCCAAACATAACTGTTGACTATACTATTGATAAAGTACCTATTTTGGATACCTTTGATATTATTTCAATTATGGGTGGACCAAATCAAGAAAATTTGATGTCCAGCACAGCTGTATTAAATTTAATTAGATCTGCAGTACAGAAAGGTCTTATTGTTAGTGCTTGGTGTCGAGCAGTAAGAGTATTAGCAGCTGCAGATGTTATTGATGGAAAACATATAACAGGTCATAGTGATTATAAAGGTGAATATGAAGCTGCAGGAGCAATTTATCATGATTATGTTCCACCAATTGTAGATGGGAATATTGTTACATGTGTTATGAGCACGCAATATCGCTTGGAAATGTGTATAGCTTTAGCAAAAGCTGTTGGTGACTATGAAGGTGTATTACCTGTTATTAACGATGTTGAAATAAGAGAAAATAGTGATTACAACTATACAATAGAAGTAGAAGCAACTGATAACTCTTATGTTTTTTCAGTATATGCAAACTTCTTTACTCTATCTTCAAGTGGCATACGAATATCAAATGAGCCTTTTATTTCACTTTTACTTGAGCAAACAGTTACAGTAGATATTTTTTCTCAATGTGTGAATTTATCCACAAAAGATTATACGATTGATATTGTAGTTGCAGATAAGTATGACAATACAGCAATTTTAAAAGATGTGTCTGTACTACTGCTGAATACCAATGTAGTTAATCTATCAATTCAAAGCATTATTTTTTTCACTTTGATGCTATTTATTCTAATAACAAGATTTCAGAAATCAAAACTTTAGAAATAATACTTTTTGATAAGAAAAATTCAAATCCTAATTAGTTATTTATTCTAATAGTGATTCCCTTTGGTTAAACATCCCAAGTATCTAGCTATGGATGATGCACGTCAAGATGTAATACCAATAGCTTTCAAAGAATTTTGTAGTGATGATTACAAATTGAATAGGAATGATCCCTATATTTCTAAAAACTCTGAAGATAGACCCATTGGTCCACGACCGAGACCTACATTTGAAGTTGTGAACAAAGAAAATAAGAGGATTGCCATTTTTTATCCTAATGGTTATTCAGAATGTTTTGATAAATCCTTTTGGGGTTTTTTTGATAAAATAGTTCAAAGGATAGAGGAAGCAGCAAATAGTGCACTAGAGGAATATGAAAGACGAATCTAGTGATTTTCTCGACGAAAAAAAATGAAATTTTATTAAAGAAATAGCAAATTAATGATAACTTTGTTAAAAGAACTTTTAAAAACCAAAGAAACATTAAATGTAAATTGAATAGCTTTTACTAATGGTGATAAAATGTCAAAGTTCAAGAAAGGTTTAGAGGGAATAGTTGCGCTTGAAACTGAAATTTCGTATATAGATGGAGAAAAAGGTATACTAGAATACCGTGGACATAGAATTGAAAAACTTGCTGAGCTGTCATATGAAGAAGTAGTTTATCTATTGCTCTATAAGAAACTACCAAACACTGAAGAGCTTGATAAGTTTTTTAATCAGACAAAACAGATAAGAGAATTAGATGTTCGTACTAAGGAAGTCATTCATTATCACAATTTCAATATTGAAGCAATGGATGCACTGATGACAGCAATTGCTCATATGAGTCAAGGAGATCCTGATTTAAATGTCAATACTCCAGAAGCAAATATTAGAAAAGCTCTTAGATTAATTGCAAAAGCTCCAACTATTGTTGCTTATTATCAAAGAATACATGAAGGTAAGGAAATTATTAAACCAAATGAATTGTTACCTCATTGTTCAAACTTCTTATACATGCTTCGAGGGGAAGTACCAACAAAACTTGAATCAAAAATATTGGATCTAGATTTCATTCTAAGTACTGAGCATGAATTAAATGCTTCTACTTTTGCAGTTAGAGTAACTACATCAACATTATCGGACCTTCATTCAGCTATCATCTCAGGAATTGGAACATTAAAAGGTGTTCTGCATGGTGGTGCACGTTTAGCAGTTATGAATATGCTAGATGAAATTGGTTCACCAAAGAAGACTGAAGAATATATTATGAATCTGATAAATACTAAACAAAGAATAATGGGCTTTGGTCATAGAGTCTATAAAGTGGTTGATCCAAGAGCAAATATCTTTAGAGATCTAGCTAAGAAAATAGCAGAAGAGAAAAAAGATATGAAATGGTATAATATAGCAACCAAAATTGAAGAAGTTGTCACAAGAGAACTTGTAGAAAAACAAGGAAAAACAATCTACATGAATGTTGATTTCTATTCAGGTGTTATTTACAAATATCTTGAAATACCTCCAAAACTAGCTACAGCAATTTTTGCATTAGGACGCATAACAGGATGGTTAGCTCACTCAATGGAACAATACTCTGATAATCGATTAATCAGACCTAGAGCTAAATACGTTGGAGAACACCATCTACATGATAAAGAAATTTCCAAATTGACTAAAGATAAAAGGAATTGAGAACCAACAATCAAATACTCTTTGGGGAATATACTATTAAAGATCCTCTTTACAAACTGGACAAAGAGGATTTTTTCTCAACCAATCTAAAATATGATCATGATGAAATAATGAAGCACATCGTGGACATTCGATGACTATATGACCTTCTTTTATAGGTTTTCTGCAGATTTCACATGTTTGTTTTTCACGATCTCCACGAAAAACTTTAGGTTCTAATACTAACTTGATACTTTTTTTTGGTTTCTCACTTTCTTCTACATCTTGTATCAAATCATCATATTCAGTTTGATGATATCTTTCCTCTCTCCTTTTCTTGACGCTTTGAGCAATTATAACGAATAATCCACTTAGAGCTACAAAAGTAAAAGGACCAATTATTCTTAACGATAAAATCAATGGATCAGAATTAACCCGATCAGTACTAAATATAATGATAAGTAAAATTACTACTGCAATTATGCTTATACACATCAGTATTACTAAAACAATAGCAATGCTTCTAGACTTTCTCTCATCCATTTCCTAACCTTAGTATTTCTTATGTAATTTGCTATTTAAAACTATAGAAAAATAACTAACTTTCAGTTTAATAATAGCTTTCCTCTTTAGCTATACTTGAATAAACAATTATGTTGTCAACTTGAAGCAAAGTTTAACCAAAATAATAGATATAATAAACAGCTGTATTGTTTGAAAAAATAGAGAAAATTGTGAAGAAATGAATCTTCACTAACTGTATCTATATTATTTAATTAAATCTTCCCAACCAGTAAGGTTGAGTTGTAAGCCAAGTGTTTCTTCATCCATTCCTAAAGCAAGACCAACATATTGAGAAAGATACATTGCTGGGAGTTTAACATCTTTACCAATTACTTTCCCTGCGACATCTTGGGCAGCTCCAAGTTGTTTATGACAGAATGGACAAATATTGCAGATACTGTTATAGCCTCGTTGTTTCATAATGTGAACTTTTCCACCAGATTCAGACAAGGCTGTTTCAGCTTCAATACCAATAATTGTTGCTGCACAACAATCAAGAAGCTCTGGGTAATTTGGTGATTTAGCTCCAAGCGTTTCAAGAATTTCTTGCATTTTAGTTGGTTTCTCAGCATCAGCAGGACGAGGTATAAAAGTAGGTCGAATTATATGACATCCATAATGAGCAGCTGTTGTTAGACCTTTAAGCTTCTTCTTAACGCTTTTCTTGAGCTTCTCCAATCCAATATCGTCGTATAAAATTGTTAGAATATTACGAACTGGTAGCGGTAAATCAAATTGCAATCCTTCTTTTGCTAATGCTTCGTTAACTTTCTCTTTTAA
Source organism: Candidatus Heimdallarchaeota archaeon (assembly GCA_030602675.1). GTDB lineage: Archaea > Asgardarchaeota > Heimdallarchaeia > JABLTI01 > JABLTI01 > JABLTI01. The sequence goes on from JAUVZH010000002.1 coordinate 17,919, forward strand.
ATCAGAATGAAGTTTTAGTTCATGCTCCAATTCACTTAGAGAAAGATCACATCCATTGCAAATTGTTGCTATTGCATCGTATCCTTGTGCTTTTGCTAATGCATGAATTCTTGCTGCTAAGAATGCCCACATTTCGTGTTTTGTTGATTTAATTGGTGTTCCACAACAATTCTGATCTTCAATATCTTGGAAGTCAATCTCAAAATGCTTCATAATAGCTCTAGCACTAATCTCATTTTCATAGCTGTCAGATTGTGATGTACATCCGGTATAGAAACCATACTTCATTTTTCTTCCTCCGACGCTTTTATCTCGAGCACTTGGTCAGCACCTACTATTTTAAGGGCTGCTTGGAATTTAGCTATATCTTTGATTCCTCTTGGAGGTAAATCAAAATCATCTCTTGAAACGAAGTCAAAATCAGTTGTAGTTACTTCTCGTGGTTCTTGAATTGCCCCATTATTCTTTATTGCTTGTATCATAGTAGTCATTGCTTTTGGTGGAGCAATTCCTCTACTTACAGCGATATTTGTCAGAGAAGCAATTGTAAAAGCTGGAGCAGTATCCATAGGACATCTTGCACCACAAGTAAAGCAGTTATAACATTTCCAAAGTATTCCAGATTCAAGTATATCATCAATTAACCCGATGGATGCGGCTATTTGGAATTTATGAGGAGCGAAGTCTGGAAAAACCTTGTTTGCTGGGCAGCCATTCGTACATTTAACACAAGTATAGCAATCTTCTGGTTTTGCATCACTAGAAATTGCTTTGATTTTATTGACTAGCTCTTTATCTCTAGAGCTATATTCTACAATATCCATAAAGTTGCCTCCAGTTATTTCTTATTTAGAGGAGCAGGTCCAAGCTCTTTCAATTTCAAGACCATTTCTGTTATTGTGTCAGCAAATTTATTGCCTTCTCCTGCAGATATAAACTCCAATCGAAGTCGATCTTTTTCTATGCCAAAAGAGTCCATCAATTTAAGTAACAGATTAACTCTTTTGAATGTCTTATAATTTTGAGCAATATAGTGACAATCACCTAAGTGACAGGCAGCTATTAACACTCCGTCGGCACCGTTTTCAAAAGCATCGATAACAAACTGGGGATCAACCCGACCTGAACACATAGTGCGAATAATTCTGACATTAGCAGGATATTTTAACCTTGAGAGTCCTGCCAAGTCTGCACCTGCGTAGCTACACCAATTGCAGCAAAATGCTAGCAAATTGGGTTCAAATGTCTTATTCTTATTTTTTACAACTGTTGTAGTTTTAGAGTTCATTTAAGGTCCTCCAAATTTAAGGTGCTGGTGTACCTGATTCTTTAAACGCATTTTCAATCATAGCTTCAATTTGCTCGTCAGTATAGTGATTCATTATTATAGCTCCTGCAGGGCAAGTTACAGCACATACACCACATCCTTCACATAGGATTTCGTTTATATGCGATTTTGTATGACCGTCCTCAGTTACAATCAAGGATAAGGCATTAAATGCACAGGTTGCTATGCATGATCCACATCCTACACAGACATCTTGATTAATACTAGCTACTATTGATTCCTTTTCTATCGACTTGCTTTTAATAAGTTTCGCTGACAATGTAGCCGCAGCATATCCTTGTGAAACACAATCTGTGATATCAATAGGTCCTCTACAAGCTCCAGCAATAAATTTACCAGAAGAAGCTGTTTCTACAGGTGCAAGTTTGATGTGTCTTTCAATGAAGAATCCATCTTTGTCCACTGAACAATTTAATAGTTCTCCAATTTTCTTGGCATCCTCATTTGGTTCCATTGCAGTTTGAAGTATGATTAAATCTGGTTTATATCTGATTGTTTTTCCTAAATCAGCATTATATATGTCGAAAAACATTTTTCCATCAATATCTTTTCTGATATCACTTGGTACACCTCTTATGTAATCGACACCCATTGATCGAGTCTTATTATATAATTCTTCATAGCCTTTGCCAAATGTTCTTATGTCTTTATAGAACAGCAAAGTATCTACTTCTGAACCATACTTGTTTTTCATTAAATATGCGTGTTTAATTGATGCTGTACAGCAGTATCTTGAACAGTATTCATGATAGTTTTTATCTCTGCTTCCAACACAATTTATGAATGCTATTGTTTTGGGATTCTTACCTGTTGATGGAACAGATATTTTTCCTTCAGTTGGACCAGCAGCATTTGTCAATCGCTCAAATTCCATGCCTGTTAAAATGTCTAGATATTCAGGATCCTTGTAATGGTATTCAGGGATAACGCTTGGGTCGAAGGTCTTGTAACCTGTTGCAACTATTATTGCTCCAACTTTTTCTCTGATTTGTTTAGGTAGTTCATCATGATTGATAGCTTGTGCTTCACAAATACGTACACATTCTTTGCAAACACCACAATTAGCACAATGCAAACATCGACTAGCTTCTTCCTTAGCATCTTCTTCTGTGAATGGTTTTGCAACTTCTATATAACAATCTGATAATCTTTCTTCTACTGAAGCTTTTGGAAGAGGTTTTCGTTTGACTTTATTGGCTCTTTCAATTGGTATATCTGTAACTATTTCACCAATACGAACTCTTCCTTTGTAAATTTGGGAAAGCGTATCCGGTATATCTGGTCTCCCAACGTACAAATTTTCACCTTGGATATATCTATGTACAGATTCTGCAGCCCATTTTCCAGAAGCTACTGCTTCTATAACTGATTCTGGGCTATAGTAAAATTCACCACAGCAGAAGATGTGTGGATGAGTTTGTGATTGCAAGGTTTTTGTATCAACAATTAGTTTACCTTTACCATCAACCATATCTTCTGGGATAATACTCCTATCAAAATACTGTCCAATAGCAATGTAAACATGATCGAAATTCTCTTCATATTCAGAACCTTCAATAAAAATTGCTGTTCTTCTTCCATCTACTCCTGGTTGACCTAGCTCAGTCTTTAGCATCTCAGCAGCTATTAATTTACCATTTTTGCCAATGAATTTTCCAACTTGAACTTGTGTATCTACGAGAACACCTTCTTCTATTGCATCATCAATTTCCTCTTGATATGCTGGCATCTCAGATCTACCACGACGATAAAGTAGTTTTACTTCAGAAGCACCGAGACGCTTTGCGACTCTTGCAACATCAATTGCGGTATTTCCACCTCCAACTATACCGACCTTACCGGATAGTTTTCGGATCTTTTTGTCACAAACATCCTTAAGGAAATTTAAACCTGGAACTACACCTTTTAGGTCTTCTCCATCAACATGGAGATCGTAATTTCCTACTGCACCAGAAGCAACAATTACAGCATCATATCCTCGTCTTCGCAATAAACCTTTCTTCTTAAGATCATCAAAAGTTAATTCTTCTTCTTGGCCTACTCTAAAACCAGTTTTTAGTTCAACTCCTAAATCTAAAATTCTTTGAATCTCATAGTCAAGAACATCTTTTGGTAATCTGTAATCAGGGATTGCGTACTGTAATAATCCACCTGCTTTTTCTTTCATTTCATAGATAGTAACTTTGTAACCTTTCTTAGCTAACCACCAAGCCGATGCTAAACCTGAAGGACCACCGCCTACAATGGCAACTTTTTCTTTGTATTTCTTTTCAAGTGGTTTTACTTTGGCTTCTTCTTTCATATGTTCTCTTTCATATTCACAAATGAAATTTTTCAAAGCCCTGATTGCTACAGGGTCATCAACTTCTCCTCTACCACAAAATTCTTCACAATGTCCTACACAGATTTTTCCACAGACAGATGGAAATGGATTTTCTTCTCTGATCAATTCTAATGCTTCTTTATACTTGCCTATTGCAATTAGATTCACATAACCTTGAACATGAATGTCAGCTGGGCAACCATCTCTACATGGAGGTATTCCAATCTTGTCTATGATATAACATTGTGGAACAGCTTGTGGGAATGGAATATAGGTTGCTTTGTGAGTTGTTAAGCCTTCATCAAATGCACTTATTATGTCAGATGGACAGTTAGTAGTGCATTCACCACATCCAGTACATTTTTCTGGATCAATATACCTCGGTTTTTGTAAGATATCTACATCAAAATTGCCAACATATCCTGAAACGTTTATTACTTCAGCATTTGTCAGTAAAGTAATTCTTGGATGATCAGCAACTTCAGCCATTTTAGGGGTTAAAATACAAGCAGAACAATCTTGTGTTGGAAATGTTTTGTCAAGTTGAGCCATTCTACCGCCAATGGAGGGTTCTTTTTCTACTAAGATTGTATCAATTTCAAGATCTGCCAGCGCTAAAGCAGATGAAATTCCAGTGATACCTCCACCAATAACCAATGCTTTTGGAACTCCTGATACGATATTCGGTTCCAAAGGTTGCAAGAGTGCAGCTCTACTAACAGCCATTCTCACTAGATCTTTTGCCTTTTGTGTAGCTTTCTCATGATCATCTGTGACCCAACTTACATGCTCACGAATATTTGACATCTCGAAAAGATACTTATTTAATCCTGCTGCTTGCACGGTTTTTCTAAAAGTTTCTTCATGCATTCTTGGACTACAAGACGAGACTACAATTCGATTTAAATTGTGCTCTTTAATATCCTCTTGTATCTTTTTTTGACTTGGTTTTGAGCAACTGTACTTGAATGTATGGGCATGGGTGACATGTGGAAGCTTCTTCGCATATTTTGTAACTTCTTCACAATTGATTGTTGAGGCTATATTTGAACCACATTTGCAAACATAGACTCCGATTCTTATTTCCTCGCTCATTCAATAAAATCTCCGATAATTGAAAATATTTGATTAGTCGGCAATATAGTGTAAATAACTTATTAAAATGCTTAACGGTTGATTCGATACAAATTCAGTTTCTATCAATTTGCGAAATTTCATTCAAAAAATCAAAATTTTGTTTTAAGTATCTTGTTTTTTAAAAACACAAGATTATTATTTATGTAAAAGAACGTTTTTCATATTTTAGACAAGACTTTGTCTTAAAATTTATCATTATAACTATTACAACTATAGGATCGTTTGATATGAAGATATTAGTATCAGGTGCTTTTGGAAATGTAGGAGAAAGCACTGTAGAGTCTTTACTTAACACAGATCATGAAATTACTTGTTTTGATAAGAGAACATTTGAGACTGTAAAAACTGCTCGACAATTTAAGAAAAAGGTACGAATCATTTGGGGAGACATCCGTAATAAAATGAAAGTTGATCGTGCTGTTGAAGGGCAAGATTTAGTTATGCATATTGCAGCTGTGATTCCACCAAAAGCAAATAAAAACCACAAATATACTGAACAAGTAAACTATGGTGGAACAAAGAATATTGTTAATGCTATGTTAAAACAACCTCAAAAACCAAAACTCATTTACACTTCTTCTGTTGCAGTTTATGGTGATGTCCGAGATAAAGAAACCCCTTTTGTAACTGAAGACACTCCCTTTAATCCTAGTCCCGGTGATTTTTATGCAGTAACTAAGATTAACTCTGAGGAATATATCACAAAATCTGGTTTGGAATATTGCATCTTTAGACTAAGCTATATTCCAAATTCTAAAAAAATTAAACTAACACCTTTAATGTTTGATATGCCCTTAGATACACCTATTGAATTTACTCATACAAAAGATTGTGGTGTTGCTTTAGCAAATGCTGTTGATAAAAAAGAAATTTGGGGTAAAATTTTCAATCTTGGTGGAGGAGAGAATTGTAGGTTCTATTATAAGGATTACCTCCGCAAAATGCTGCCATCGATGGGTGTAGAAATTTTACCTGATGAAGCATTTGGCAATGCACCTTTCCATTGTTGCTTTTACGATACTAAAGAACTGGAAAAATTATTGCATTTTCAGAAACATAATTTTGATGATCTTCTAAACGAAATGGTTCGTAATGCTCGAGGTAAACGAATTCTAGCTAAAATGTTCAAACCACTTGTAAAACCAGCGCTACTAATGATTTCACCTTATTATAAAAAGAATAAAAAGAAGAAAGATAATGGATAAATTATGAAAATACTGATTATTGGTGCATTTGGTAGTTTGGGGTTAAATGTTCTAAACTATCTTTTGAAGTCATATCATAATATTACTTGTTTTGTTCGAGATACTAGAAAATCCAAACGAATAGCTAAGAAATTCAAAGATGATATTAATGTTGTTTATGGTGATATTAGAAATTATAATGAAATCAGTGAAGCTGTAAAAAAACAAGATATAGTATTACATTTCGCAGCTATTGTTCCACCCAGATTTAATTATGAAACATTGGATTATTCTCGAGGAGTTAATGTCATTGGTACAAATAATGTTGTTAAAGCCATTGAGAAGCAATCAAATTCCACAGCTCTCGTTTTTCCATCCTCAGTAGCAGTATTTGGTGATGTCCGAGATCGAGGAGCATGTGTGCTAGCTCCTGATGATCCAACACAACCTAATGAAGATGATATTTATGCTCAACAAAAGGTTGAAGCTGAATTGTTAGTTAAAAACTCTGACCTGAAGTGGTCTATCTTTAGATTTGGTTTCATACCAAATGTTAGCAGCTTAAAGTTCGATCCTATGATGTTTGATGTTCCTCTTGATACAAACATGGAAATAATTCATGTAAAAGATGCAGCATTAGCTATAGTAAAA
>JAUVZH010000321.1 GCA_030602675.1 Candidatus Heimdallarchaeota archaeon
GCCGAGAAAGCAGTTGAATTACTTATTACCGCTAAAACATTAGCAAAAGAAAAGAACTTACAGTTCCTAGTAAAAAATATTCAGGAAGAACAAGTAAAACTCGAACAACAGCAAAACATGTGGAATCGAATGAAGGAACAGAAAGCACCGCTTAAAGATACTCTGAAAGAAGTTCATTTAGATAGTAGTGCTAAAAAACTTGCAAATGAAACAATTCTAGAGGTACGCGATGAAAGAACCGGAGATATCATTGAGTACCGGAAGCTGTTTTCTCTGAAGATTTAGAGAGAAAGATTTTCTCCTTTTTTGTTTTTCACTTTGTTAATCGGTAGTTACTTAAATTCTAGAGATATAAAAATCCAACCATTACAAATTGTTTGGAATATCCCACAATGACCGAAGCAATCAAAATTACTCTTGATCCTTATGAAAAATTAGCAAAGACACTTAACAGGATTCCAAATGGTTTTCCAACCACAGAAGATGGCACTCATTTAAAGGTACTAGAATGGATTTTTGAACCTGAAGAAGCGGAAATAGCAAGTAGAATGAAACTTACAGGTCAAACAATTAAGAGAATGTCCAAACGCTTGAAAATACCTCTTGAAAAATTAGCTCAAAAGATTGAAACCATGTATAAGAAAGGGCAAATTCGTATTATTAAGACTAAGAGAGGGAAGAAATATGGTTTAATACCTTTTGTAGTTGGTATATACGAAGAGCAGATTGATCGAATGGATACAGAATTTGCTGAGCTCTTTGAAGAATATTGTCAAAAAAGTAATGGTGAAATACTTTCAAGGACTCAACCAGCTATCCATCGAGTTGTTCCTATTGATAAAGTCATACAAACTGAGCTAAAAGTTCATTCCTATAGTAAAACAGAGGATATGGTCCGAAAGGCAAAAAGTTGGGGAATAAGAGATTGCATTTGTAGAAAACAGCAAAGGTTAATTGATAATCATTGTAAATATCCAATGAGTGTCTGTTTATCTTTTTCAGGCATAGAAAATAATTATGATGATAATCCCCATTCAAAAGCAATTACTAAGGAAGAAGCACTCAGGGTTTTAGGGGAAGCAAGAGAAGCTGGTTTAATTCATACAACAATGAACATTGCTAAAGGTCATTTTTACATTTGTAATTGTTGCACTTGTTGTTGTGGTGTTCTTAGAGCATTGGTGGAATTCGATAATCCGAATGCCTTTGTTAATTCGGATTACAAACTAAATATTGATGATGCCAAATGTATAGGCTGTGGTGAATGTATCGATCGATGCCAATTCAATGCACTTAAAATCATAGATGGAAGATGTGCAGTTGATGACAAATGTGTTGGTTGCGGTGCTTGTGCAATTGTATGTCCTGAAGATGCTCTAAGTTTGATTAATAGAAAATCTGATGATAATCAGAAACCTCCAAAAGGATTAATTTCATGGATGTTAAAGAAAGCCCTCAAAAGAAAGGTTAACCCATTGAAAGTACTGTAGTAATTGTGCTATTCCGATATGATTGCAGAAAATATTGCTAATTTATCTCAAATGTTTAAATAAGAAAGAAATTTCTTTGACAAAAATCTTTTATTTACTCAATACTTAACTTTCTTGTGTTTTTACACATATGGGAGCGGAAATCTAAATTGACTTTAAATGAAGAAAGAATTATTAGCAGGAGAAAAAAGACCCAAAATATAGTTCTATTTCTCATCTTTCCACTTGGTGCATTTCTTTTATTAGGCAGTATACTCAGACTTATGGCAAAGGGACTCATTCTACGATTAACACCTGATAACAACGATTTTGATTGCAGAATTGGCATTGGAGGTTGTTGTTGTGCACCTGAGGAACCCTGCGTTGCAATGGATCGATGTTGTTACAGCTGTTGCTGTAATCCTGAGGAACCTTGTGTAACACAAAGATGTGGTAGCACCTTCGTTGATACCCAAAGAATTACACTCAAAGAGAAACAAGATACGCAAGTTAAGACACTAAAATGGCTATTTAGATATATCTTCAAAAGATAAAGAATAGCTCCTTTTTCTTTTTTTTTTCTATCCTTTAAAACCTATATTAAAATAGGTACATGTATCTTCTCTAGAGCTGAATTTTAGATTTGTCACTTACTTTTATGTGAAGGAATGCAAAGAAATGCTTTATGAACCAATGTTTCGTTGAGCAATATTGTTATCAAAGGTTACAATTCGATGCAGAGGAATATCATCGCTTAATGGACCAGTAACATAAGCTGGATCACTTGGTTCAACCACAATAGCAACAATACTAACCTCATTATCATTGTAATCAAAGCTAAAAGGTCCAACCCAAACCTGTCGGTTACCTTGCCAATCTATTAAATTTGCATTAAGCTCTGGAGTGGCTTCACTGAAATTTCTATTCCAATTAGTAAGTAACCTATTATTTTTATGATAGACATATACTTGAGTGATATTCGGACCAAGATCCGGACTATTTCTTCTTATTTTAACATAGATGTAATTTTTCCCATTAACTGGTTGTTGATGTCCACCATCTGGGTTGCTTGGTCTATTTCGAATGATAATATCTGGACAATTATAGAAATCATCTAGTGTATTATCTTCTCTATAGTGTTCTTCACCAATATAGACATCCATAAGCAGAGGATCAATTAAATGCCTGACTGCACATTTATTATTGATTATTTTTTTACAAATCCTATATGGAACACTATTCCATCCTTGCATATCGATATTAGCTTCTTCCAATAAGGTAGCTGTAATTCTAAATTGATCCATTGATTCTAAGTCTCTTAAATCACCTGAACCAAATAATACATTTGATTCTAAATAGAGTTTTAACATTAGATCGGCTGCCCATTTTCGTTCCGCTCTATCTGCAGAACCACCACCAAATGATAAGAACATTTTCCAGACAGTTGTTGCCCATATATCTGCTCGAATATATGCACCAAGATCTTCAAAATTTGGAACACTAAAGTCTTGATTAACATCTACATTTCTTTGATCATCATAAGTTGCTATTAAAGCTGGATTGTTATCAAAAGGAAATATCTCATTTCTTAAAGGTGGACAGTCTATAAATCGATCCAAATAGAGTTTAGAAAAGATATCAGCAAAACCTTCTGTTATTGCTTTCGAGGCATCAGACCACGGAAATGATTGATTATATTGAATAGCATGAGCATATTCATGAAGAATAACACCTGCATCTGCGGAATTTGGATTATCAGCAGTTCCTAATATAATCATTCCTCTTGAATCAGATTCGCAACAACAGTTGAATAAGAAGATTTTAGCTAATTTATTGACAACTCTTGCTAGATATCTTACATTAGATGCTTCAATAGGTTCATCTAAAACTATACCTCCTAGAAAACAACTATTTTCCACCCAATCCGGTAATCCATGAGGATCAATCTGTATTGGATAATTTCCCGCATTTTCTATTTCTAGAAAATCTTGAATATAGTGTTGTACTGTATCTATCCAATAGTAAGCCATTGTAGAGAAGAAAAAGAGTATATTTTCAGGTTGATTGAAATCAGTTGGTGGGAAATGTGGTATACCTCCACTATCTGGAATTCTAGGTATTCCAACATATGGTGGAATGTATCTAGGAAAAATCCTAGGAAGAAGAGGTATTTCATGAAAAGGCAAATCAAGAACTCTACAATAAGCTCCTTTTAATTCGAAGAATCCGTCAACAGGATCATTTAATCTTTCTAAGTTTCTAATAACTGTACTTTGAAAGAAATTTGCAGGGGGATCAAGAGTAGCTAAGGTATTTGTTATACCAAGTGCATTATTTGATGCAGAAGCTGGATCTGGTTCAAACACGTTTCCTGTAGCTTGCCTATAATTTATTCTCTCATAATATGAGACTATATTGCCTGTTGCTGCATCTACAAGAATTTCATAGCTAACAATAAATGGATTTAGTGCTATTGCTATTACTTGCCAAACAACGTATAGATTACGGTCTTTAGGTTCATCATAGACCGATTTTAATTTTCCATCAGCTATTTTTAATTTGTCTTTCTCATCTTCATCAATAACAGGAATATTTTGTATATGCTTTGGCTTTTTATAACGATAGATATAACATCTTGTTGTTTTTGCTTCAAC
>JAUVZH010000295.1 GCA_030602675.1 Candidatus Heimdallarchaeota archaeon
AACGACAATCCTTTCAGAATCGCTAATTTTCTCGAGAAAAAGAAGATTCCAACCGCAGCAAAAGAGGGACAAATTGCTACTAAAGATATCGTCATAACTGCTCGAGATACTGGATTTGCACCAGGACCTATAATCGGAGAATTACAATCAATTGGATTAAAAACTAGAATTGAAGGTGGTACAATAAAAATCATTGAAGATTCAGTTGTTTGCCGATCTGGTGAAAAAGTATCAAGAACATTAGCAAATGTTCTAGGCAGATTGGGTATAGAACCATTTGATGCTGGATTATCTGTTGATGTTATGTTTAGCAGTGGAATATTACTCAAACATGATGAATTAATTGTAGACTTTGATGAAATTATGAATAACCTAGTTAAGGCACACCAGAATGCTTATGCACTTTCACTTGAAGCTGCCATTCCAACAAAAGACAACTTACCAGAACTACTTGGTAGAACCCGAAGAGAAGCTTTAAGCTTAGCAGTTGAATCAAACTTTATTACACCTGAAACAGCAAGTAACATTTTAGCCAAATCTCAACTAGAAGCAATGAGTTTAGCAAAATTAATTGCTAATAAAGACCCAAGTGTCATTCCTACTGAAATCCTTTCTGCAGCTCAGTCAGCTGGTGGAACAGCTCCTGCTGAAACAGCAACTACAGAAACAACAGCAGCTACAACTGAGGAAGAAGAAGAGGAATCAGGTATGGGTTCATTATTTGGTTAACAAGAACAAAGAATAAATCTCGGATTTCCTTAAAGGAATTCGAGAAAGTTCATTTTTCTTAATGAAAAATGATTTTAATCTATCAGAAATATTTATCAAAAAGAAATAAATATAGAAACTATAGTTCAAATGCTCATAGTGAATTATTGAATCTCAAAGGACTGGAAAAAAGTGAAGGATAAAATCGCAGGATATTCAATTTTTGTGCTTTCGTTAGCAATATTAGGAATATGGGGTACCTTTACGATTTGGGGAATTATTGATTGGAACACTTCAGATCCATTTATAGACCCACAAATTACAATTATATTATTAACTGCTCCAATTCTTTTAGCAATGCTCGTCGTTTTAGGTATAGCTGCTTGGATTGGTTGGACAATGGCCAGAACACCACCTCCCGCACCAATCGACTTAGAAGACTTCGAAAGTATAGAAGAAACCAGTGAGAAAGCTAAATAGATTAAATAAACGAATCAAGGATTACTTCCTTGATTTCTTTACATTTCTTTAAAATTCAAAATATTTGTTACTTTTTATTCTAAAGTAGCTAAAAAGCTCAGAAGAAAAAGATTAAATTGCATAAAAACCTTTTTTTGTTTAGCGTAATCTTGTTTGTGTGAGGGAAAACTAAATGGATATCCGAACGATTTCAAGTCACAATTTAATTCCTGTAATAGATCCAGCTTTTCTTAAACAAAGCCCAGATGAATTTTTAGCAGAAAATGGTGGTTTTTTGAGTGAAGTTGCAGTTGTTGGTAAATCTACTTCAGGGTTTGTACATTTTCGAAGTGCTACAGCCCCAACCGATCGTGAAACCAATGAATTCTTCTCAACATTTTCTACTATAGCGGATTCTATAGGAATCAAAGTTTATGGATTTATCAATGGTTTAGCAGATTCTTTTCTAGCAAAAAATCCTGGCTATTCAGCCATTAAAGATGGAGGAAACCCTAATGTTGATTTTGTTGACCCTTTCAAAACCTCCTATGTAAATTACCTAAAATCAATAACAACTGAAATTATTGGATTTCCTGTACAAGGAATCATCTATGATAATATTCGTTTCCCACGCGAAGAATATAGTTTTTGTGAGAATTGTTGTAGAAGATTTTCACAAAGATATGGTATAGACCGTATATTCTCTTTAAGTGACATACAACAAGATAATCAATTATTGGGTCATTGGTTGCAATGGCGCAAAGATGCTATAGAGGCTATTTTGGCAGAGATATCTGAATCAGTAACTGCTAAAGGTGGATTAGATGTTAATTTCACTATAGATATTGACCCCACATCAGATGGCAGAAGAGGTGCTCTAATTCAATTTGGTCAAGATATTGATGTAATTGGTAAGTATGGAACTCCAACTATTCATTTGTCTGCCTGGACTGCTTATCCTTCTGCAGTTGACGGTCCTGAATATCAAACCCTATTAAGAAGTTTGAATTTCGTAAAGGAATTTCAAGATCGAGCACAAACTGGAGTTAATCTCTTCATCTGGGGCGCTGAAAATGAAAACGTTCTCAATATCATTGATGCTCTAAAAAAGGAAATAACCATCAAAAGTATTTTTATTCAAAATCACTTCCCAAGTGATTACCAGAATCGAAGAGAAATACATCTTGGCTTATCTTAACCACTTTTATTCCTTTTTGCCTTTTTTCATTTCTAAACTTTAATAAAAGATTAAAATACCTCAATGACAAGTTAGAAATAACCGAATATCACTCATATTATTTGAAGAATTATTTTAAAAATAGGTGAATAATTACTTTTTTTGTTCTTTTTTGTTTGCATGAGTTCTTTTTCGTCTTTTTTCTCTTTCTTGTTTCCTTGCACACTTTCTTTAAGGGTCTTTTTTAGCCTTTTTACAAGTTTTTTTCTTTTGTTTTCAAGTTCTCAAGTGGGCTTCTTCTTTCCTTTCTGTCTCTGTTTCTTGCACTCTTGCACACTCTGGTCTTTTTATAGTTTTTTTTGCACATATTCTTGGTGTATTAGTCTTGTCCCAGAAAAATAAATACCTTTTCCAACTAAAAGAAGTCAATGGAATAATCTTTGGAAAAGGTAGACATACTGTAAAAAGAGTCCGTGAAGTACTCTTCTCGTAGTTTTAACCCAAACACGATGTACTCTTTGTTAGGTAAGAAGTGAAAGAGAAGTGGAAGTAGTAAAATGGAATTATCTTTGAATTACCATCTTGCCCATAATGCTGCTGCTGTTGCAGCATCTTTTTCAGAAACTTTGCTTAATTTGGCAGTTTTTGCTTTGACTTTTCTTTCAGTTTCGTATCTCTTTACCATCTCTGAGAAATTTGCTTTTGTAATATTTAAAAGAATGTTTTCGTCTTGGTTGACTATTTGGTCTTGTGAGATTAATGGCAACGGGAATTTGCAATCCTTCCTCAAGAATCGCGGTATTTGAATAATAGCATAAGAAGTTCCTTGCTTCTTACCAATCTCAGTTATGCTATCAATTCTGATTATTTTTCCAAGTTTCTTTCCATTTCTATCTACAACTGTTTTTGAAACTAACTCTGAATAATTCATAGTTATCCCTCAATATAATATTAGTAATTCTACTATTTATATTGTTTTAATCGATATTCATCTTAAAGAGTAAAGAACATCAAAGTATATGAAAGAGAAGTAGATGTAAAAAAGTATAATCATCATAAACAATATAATTGGATCAAGGCTTTATACTTCGTGTTTTGGAATGCGGTGTTTTCTAATGAATCTATTGTAAACGAAAATAGTAACAGTAACAAATAAGAGAGAACCTAAAGTACCAAATGATATAGCAAACATTCTGTTTCGCTTTGCCCGATAATTATCTTTTGGATCATTCGGATCGAAACCATTATCGATTTCTTCCTTATCAGGAAAACCATCTCCATCAGAATCAGGATTCAAAGGATCTGTTATGTATCCATCATTCCCTTCAATGACTTCTTCACCATCTAATATTCCATCATCATCTGTATCCTCATCATTTGGGTCAGTGCCATAATGATTCACTTCTACTCCATCAGATAATCCATCATCATCGGAATCGAAATCCAAAGGATCTGTAATATAACCATCAAGTCCAGCTATTACTTCCTCACCATCTTCAATTCCATCAAAATCAGTATCAGCTAATAATGGATTTGTCCCAATGAGGAATTCTTCTAAATTAGAAAGACCATCATTATCAAGATCATTCTCTGAGTCGTTTACTAAAGGATTCATATTGAATTCAATTTCGTAACCATCTGGAATTCCATCGTCATCAGTATCATATTTTGTGGGGTCAGTCCTGTAAACAAACACCTCAATTCCATCATAGAGAGAGTCATCGTCAGTATCGGGATTTGTGATGTTTGTTGACCACTGTAATTCACTCCAATCATCTAATAAATCGAAATCAGAATCTGATACAATTGGGTTTGAATGATGAATCATAACCTCATCGTAATCATTTATCCGATCACTGTCAGTATCATTATCAATAGGATTCAACCTAAAAATGTAGGTTATTGATGGTAGTAAATAACGCAGATATTCATAATGATATTCTTGAACATTTGACAATCCATCACCATCTTCATCATTATTTGCATCATTAACTAAAGGATTTAATCCATAATTTATTTCAAAACCATCATTCATTCCGTCATCATCTGAATCGAAATTTAAAT
>JAUVZH010000444.1 GCA_030602675.1 Candidatus Heimdallarchaeota archaeon
TTTTAAAAAGATGAAAGCAATAAGTGGAAATAGCGGAGCTAATAATGGAAACATGGTAAAAGAATCAACATACCGTAAATACATACTAATATAACTGAAAGGATCAAAAATGCTTAATGCTGCTCTTCCTTGAGCAGATGATAAATGAGATTCGTCATAATATATGGTTCTTGAATTGTTAAAATCTAACCAATTAAAGAGAATGCTTGCTAATTGGGCATTATCATAGGATGGTAGCTCCATTAACTCATTTATAAATATACTTGGATCTGAACAAATGAGTATATTACCAACACCGGCGCCTGCTAATCCTAGAGGTAACATTATACCAAAAGTTCCGTTCCACTCACCAGAGCTTCTTGATAAATCACCTTCTCTTGCAGCAGCAACGTCTGATTCCAACCAACCAAGATTGCTACTTTGAAGCATCCCATTTATTGATCCTACTGATTCATTATTAACATAGAGATTAATATTAGGTGACCAAAAGGTTCTATCATCAGCTGCATCATAACCTAAAAAGGATATTGATGATGGAAAGCTTGTTATAACGCTACTCAAACCACTTACAACAGGACCCCCTGGAATATCATGAAAAGATCTTATTATTGGCATCACTGGACTTATATAATTTGAAAGTGGATCACATAACAAAGATTGATTAATTTTTAATCCAGCTAATGGGAATGATTCAATACCCAATGCTGAAAGGTTAATATTGTTAATGAATGGCGCAATAACTGAATTAATCAAGCCAAGAATATCATTAGCTCTTCCAAAATCATCAGCTATGATAACACTGCCACCTCTCATTATATAATAAGCCAATGCCGCAGTTTCTGTTGGATCAAAAAAGATAGTTGGACCAATGAGAGCTAATACACCCATAGTGTCAACTCGAGTTAATGTGTTTAGAGTTGAAATTATTGGATGAAATTCAAAACCTTCACCTTCTAATTGAGTTCTGAGAGTACTTGTGCCATCCCATCCAGTGTTAAAGATTGAAAACTGTCTTGTTTCTTCACGACCAATTCTTGTTACAGATAAGAGAATTGGCAAACAAAATATTATGAAAATCATCGTAAGGATGAATGAATTTCTATCGAATTTTCTTGCCATCTTTCCTACCTCTATCAGCTAGCCTACTCTTGGTTCTTGTTTTATAGCTAATTGCACATTATCCAAAGCTTGCTTTGCGAGCGTGAATGAATTTTTGTTTATTTTGTGGTCACTAAATCGAGCTTCTTCATATCGCATAACCAACATTGTTACATCTCTTACAGGGATACGATTAGTTGAAGCTACTATTCGAGCAAGCTCTCGAGGTGATTGTGCTCTAGCATTTAGTATACGTAAGTCCTGTATACAAATTGCTTCAAAAGCACGATAACACAGAGTTGCTGCTCGACGGAAATCCTTTGCTCTTTCGGATTCATCAATCAGATTCAAAATTGCTGGTAAATTCATATAGTCATCAATCATATCTGCTGCTATCTTTTTCGTTTTTCTAAAACGACCAAAGGCATAGACAGATGCTACAACTACAATGAGTGATACCATTGTTACAAATATTCCAATTGCTAAATTCATATTAAAATCACCATTTGGTGTTGTATTAGTTGGAGTTGTTGGAGTAATAGATGGTTGAGGTGGATCTTCAAATCGAACCCAACAACTAAAGGCCATGGATGGATCATCAACCAATGCTATTGTTAAGTTATAATTCGCAGCAATGACTCCAACACTGATGCCATTGAAATTATAACTATAACCTCCGCTTGCATTTAGATTATCTGAGTCTACAATACTATCATTGATTATAAATACGATTATTCTGTCTTCAAGAGGACGATTAAATTGATCATTAATCAAACCTTGAAATGTAAAATTAGTATTAGTATAAAGTGTATTTCCTCCAAGATTTGTTACAGTGGAGCCATCAACTATTGTTGAAGCATTCAACCAAATGTTGAAGAAACTATTGGTAAAAACATTTACATTGACACTTAGATTAGATGCAGTATAATATAAAGTGCTACTTGTTACTAGATTAACTGTTCCATTTCTTTCAGCAGGACTAATTGTATCAGGTATTTGTACATCGAAGGTATATGATCCGGATGCAGAAGTGATTGTATTATAAACTAATCCATAATCTTCCCATTGTGCAGAAATAGGCATATTTGGTATTGGATCATTAGTACCATAAACATCTCTTACTATACCTGAAATTCGAACAGTTTCATTGGGCATAGCTAGAACTAAAGAAGGAGTAACTACAGGAGGCCCAGTTATAGTAGGGGTAGTCATACTTGAATTCCCTAGGATAGTTATATTTTCAGTTTCAAGAATGGCAGTAATACCTTCCCCTGCAGAAGCATCAACACTAACACCATGAACACCGACAGCTAAAGATGAATTAATAATGAAGGGAATTGAAAAATTGCCATCATTATCGGTTGTATCAGTTATTATTATAGTACCGCTTACTTCTACATCAACACTAATTGGATAGCCAAAAGGTAATCCATCACTATCTGATAAAACTCCTGAAACAGTTATTCGAGTCTCACCACGTAAAACTTCAGGATTTTGCCCGGGTCCTGGTATTACAGGTTCATCAATATCAAAAACAATACCTGCACCAGTGAAAACGAAAATTGAACGAGACATATTTGCCCAATCAGCAGCTACTGTTCCTATATCAGCTTCAGAAGTTATATCTCCAACTACATAAGGCAATC
>JAUVZH010000398.1 GCA_030602675.1 Candidatus Heimdallarchaeota archaeon
TTGCATTTCTTTTTCGGAAACTTCAATTAAAGGGCCACCAACAAATAATCCAGCATTATTAACTAATCCATCTATTCCTTTTGATATTTCTAGTATCTTTTCTGTTGCATCTTTAATTGATTGTAAATTAGTAATATCTAATAAAAGAGTGCTAATGTTTTCTCTCCCTTTTAGCTCATTCAAAGCTTTCTCATCTATATCAGTAGCTATAACGTAATCCCCTTTTTGGGCTAAGTATTCTGTAATAGTCAATCCTATGCCATTTGCTGCTCCTGTAACGAGAACTATTTTCTGTTCTTTAACCATAGTTGGAAACATCCTATATAGTTAGTAATAAATTCAAATTTTGAAGAACTAAGAACTTTAGTTCCTTTAAAATTACCTATGTTTCTTCGGTGGTAAGTAATTTGTAAAGCTCCTCTTTAAATTCAGTTACTTCTTCCTTTGACTTGTTTCTTACATTTATCACTACTAAAAATAATACTAAAGCAGTTGTTACAAAAAGTGAGACAAGTAAAATTACTAACCAATTGAATACTTTGGGTAATAAGAAGTGCTCAGTGGAAACATAGAATTTCGCTTCAAATGAACCTTTAATTGGCAAAGCATTTTTCCTACAATTGAATACCAACCAGTAATTTCCTTCGGAATCCGATTTAGTATAATAACTTAGGATATAGTAATCTATCATAAATTGCTCAACATCAAATTCTATACTATCCAGAAAATCAGATGTAACATTTTCTTCACCAACGTCTATTGGCATTTTTATTTGAAGTTCTTGGTATTCTAAATCAGCATCCCATGCAGGTCTAATTAAATCAATGACAATGAGGTTGGTATCAACTCTATAATGAGCTATTTGCTCTGATAGAAAGAAATCAGCAATGTAGGTAAAGTGGTATTGCAAAGTAGTATTTGTTTGAATTAAGGAGTTATTTTCAAGATAAACCATATAGGAGAGATCAAAATCATTTGAAGCACTATGATTTACAGTAAGCTGTTGACCATTTTGGATTGCATAGGTTTGATCATCAATTACTTCAACAATTTCTCCACTCTGTATAGTTCTAAAATACATGCCTATATGGTCAGCGTTTGATGGAGTACAATTAATCATAATCGAGACTTTACCAGATCCTTTTCTATCCATTTCTAAGACAGTTTTAACCCAATGCAAATCAGCATGATAAAAGCCTTCACTATTTGGTTCTAAAGCTATTGTTGTTGGAATTTCTTCCTTTTCCAAAATGGTTACTAAATTTCTTGACGTAGAATTTACAGGAGCAAAGAATACGATTACACTAGAAAGTAGAACTAAATTTATTGCAAAGATGAGAGTGAGGGATTTTCTTATATAGGTCATGTAAAACAAATTCCTTCTATAATGCTAGTTTGATTATGGAAATATAATTCAAAAAAGCTACTGTAATGTCGTTATTTGTAATTTCAGAGTAATATTTGTTAAAAATATTTATTTTCAAAACAAATAAAGGATAACTAAAAGCAATGAGGGGTTTAAATGCCAAATAAAACACCCAAAAAATCATTTGAAAAGGAACTAAAAAAGAAAAGACAAGTTATTGTTCCAGCGATACCTGAAATGATTGATGCAAGAACTAATCTCGGCAAGGGTGAGATTGAAGTTCCAGCTGAAATAAAAGAAATTGAAGCTTTAATCTTTTCTAGAGGCAGACTAAATGCTCAATTTTTCCGAGGTAGATCTAATCTCTATGTTGTTCCTAGTTGGGTGAAAGAAATGCTTTCAATTAACAGTCCTGGAGTAATTTCATTAGGTCATAGTTCTTCCCTGATTAACTCAAACTACCGTGATTGGGTTGCTTTTGGTGGACTTGATTGTGAATCTGAGGGAACAGTAACAAGAAAAGGATTAATCGTTCCATTGATTGATGGTTATGGCATTCTGTTAGGTTCATTGATTAATTATGCTCCTAATTATATAACTCGAGATGGAACAAGTTCACAAGAGCTTCTAAATGGTACCTTACCTATTGTTATTAATAATTGGAAAATTAAAAAGAAAAACTATCAGCAAATCGTTTTTGGTGGGAAATCAGGGAAAAGCGAAATTGGAGTTATGATATTTAAGAAAACGGAGAATGATAATACAAAGCTCCTTTTATCAATTAGACCGTTCAATCAAGAAGGAGTATCACTAATTAATAGTATAACTTATCGTCCCAAGGATCAAGCTGTTCTCATAAACAAGGAATTAGCATTTAAGATTGTACAAGAACCTGAAAAAATAGCTGTAGCTAATTACCAAAATGATGGTGATTCAGCTGTCAAACTTATGAAGATTGTAAAGGATGTTGATCAGAACGAGTTGTTGATAAATTGCTCTGTTGGATTAGCAAATATGACACTAATGTTTCCAGAGAAGACATCTGAAATTGAAATTTCCTTCAGAATGAATAAGAAACCAATAGCTGCTCCACCAACTTTAGAAAAAATAAAAAATACTTGGACAGAAAAATTATCTTTAGGATTGTCTCTCAAAACAGGAAATCTAGAAATGAATAGGTTATTTTCAGCTAGCGTGACAAATTTACTTTTACTTGTTGATCCAAATAATATAACTCCTGGTCCAACTGAATATCATCGATTTTGGTGTAGAGATGCAGCTTTTCTCATAAATGCTTTAGACAAACTAGGTTATCATAAATATGCTGAAGAAGCTCTTGTTCAATTTATTCAAAGACAAAGAAGTGATGGTTTCTTCTACAGCCATGAAGGTGAATTTGATTCGAATGGTGAAGGCATTTGGGTTCTTGCTGAACATGCTAAATTCACGAAAAATTACTCTTGGTTGGAAAAGACGTTTGATTCCATACATAAAGCTGCTAAATGGATAATTAATACAAGAAAACAACCTAAAGTAGATCTACCTTCTGACAAAATAGATTTAGTAAAAGGATTGCTCCCTCCAGGATTTAGTGCAGAACATTTAGGACCATGTGATTATTTCTATTGGGACAATTTCTGGGGAGTTACTGGTTTACGAGAAGCAGCTAATTGTGCGAAAATTATCAAGCATAAATCATTCGAGTCATTGCAAAATGAATATGAGAGCTATCTTTCGGATTTAATGTTAAGCATAGATCAACTACATAGTGATCATGGTTACTTACCTGTTGGACCATTTAGAGAACTAGATAGTGCAATGATAGCGAATTTATGCTCATATCACCCCACAAAGATCTTTGATTCTTCAAGTGAAGTTCTAATGAACACCACAAATGCTATCTACAAAAATTTCACTCATAAAGGTGGATTTTTCCACGAAGTTGCTTGGAACTGTTATG
>JAUVZH010000426.1 GCA_030602675.1 Candidatus Heimdallarchaeota archaeon
ATGTAATGCTTATCATCAATATCCAGAATTTTGTAATAATATTCAATTGCCTTGTCTATACTTTGTATACTTTCATAGATTCCGGCAATGTTGAAAAGAATCTGAACATCATTCTTATTCATCTTCTTAGCTTTCAGAAAATACTCAAGAGATTTATCATATTGGGTTTGCATTCTATACAAATTTCCGAGATTATAGTATGCATCAATATTATCAGTATCAAGTTCTAAAGCTTTCAGATAGTATTCCTCACTTTTTTCAAGATCATTTCTGCTAATCCAGATATTTCCCATAATTTGCAATGCAATAAGATCTTTAGGATTGATATTTATTGCTCGTTGGCAGTACTCTTCTGCTTTTTCTAAAACTCTTAAATCTAGAAAATAATTTGCTAATCCTCGAAAAACTGCTTCATTATTTGGTTCAAGTTTAATTGCTTTTTGAAAGCATGCTTCTGCTTTTTCCATATCATTATTTTCGTAAAAATCCAAACCTTCTTCAAGTATTTTTCTAGTCTCTTCTTTAAAATCTTGTGAGATATTTTCCAAACTTTTTCACTTCTCTTAAACAAATAAAGTAAGGGTAATTAATTGAATTTATACTTTGCAATACAATTGAAAATCTCTAAAAATCGTATTTTTGATTTAGCTTTCGTAAATCATTACTCATTGCGTCTATTTCAGTCAATTTATTTCCAACATCTAATATGTTTTCGTTATGATCTGCTGACATTAATTCTATCTTAGGAATATTCTTACTTTTTAGTTCCTCTTCATTCAATGATTCGTTAAAAACACCATCTACACTATCATTGCTAATTTTCTTGAGATTTTTGGGTGATGCTTTTCTTCTAAAGAAAATGAAACCAAATACTATACTAGCAGCTACAGCTATTGCTGAAAATACAATAATTATGATTTTACTTATTTGCAAAATCTTATTAAAATTATCATATCCAATGAAGAATGGAATCATAATAGCAACTACTAAAACCAAGAAAATTATAAAACCAACATCGGATTTATTGTTGTTGTTATTTCCACTCATTGATACTCATCAAGAAGTAGGAAGTAGCAAATAAAAACCCTCATCTCTAAAAGGCTTAATAGGTTTTGAAGTTTAACTATATCATAATAATGCTTAATAACATAATTCACAAGACTAAAACAAGTAAAAACAACTAAGAATTAATTTTTAAATCATTATGGATTTGTCCGCAATATGAGGGTTATGTATGAGCAAAAAACAATCATCATTAGACACTTTCTTCACATCTGAAAACACTGATAAAAAAGATGCAAAGAAAGAGAAAGAATTAGCTTCTTCAGAAAAACCAGAGAAGCCAAGAAAAGAAGATAATCTATCTGACAAGCCCTCTACTATGGTAAATGAATTAACTGTGAAAAATGCAAATAATGATTTAGAGAAAGACCAAGAAGATGATGAAGAGGATATCATTTTTGAAGGTGCTCCAGTAGAACTATGCCCGACTAACACTCCAACATGTTGTTTGTTGCAATCAGTATATGATGGTAAAAGTGGTAAAGCATTTCTCTATCTATTAGATGAACGTTCTAATCGACTATTTGGTTGGTATGATAATACTGGACATAAGCCATATTGTTTATCTGATTTAAAAGAAGAAGAACTAAAACAAATATCACCAGTTAAAAATTTCTCTAAAATAACTGGTTATGAAAAAATTACACTTCAAAATTTATTAATCGATGATAAAGTTCCCATGACAAAAATTCTTGTAACAGATCCATTGGCTATAGCAGGTGGGTTTGATAGTTTAAGAGATAAATTACCAGCTGCATGGGAAGCAAATATCAGATATCATCAAAATTACCTCTATGATCGCGAATTATTTCCTGGAATGTTTTATCAAGTAAAAAATAGTAATTTAGAACCAGTTTTTCCTGAAGTAGATAAGGAAGTTGAAAAGCAAATCCGTGATTTGTTCAAGGATTCACCCAAGGAAGTTAAAGAACTAATTCCAATTTATCTACCACTATTCTTAGCTAGAGTACCACACATAAAACGCGCAGCATTAGATATTGAGGTTTATACAAAAACCATGACTCATATTTCTGATCCAAAAAAAGCAGAAGAGAAGGTAATTTCTGTAGCAATTGTAGGAAATGATGGAGTAAAGAAAGCACTAGTGCTGAAACGAGAAGATGTACCATTAGGAACCCGTTCAGAAGAATTGGTTGATGATGTAGAAATAACCTTCTATGATGATGAAGCAGAGCTTTTACGTGAAACTTTCAGATTAATGCAAGACTATCCAATGATTATTACTTTCAACGGTGACAATTATGATCTGCCATATCTCTATTATCGAGCAGTTCGCTTGAAAATTAACAAGAAAGATAATCCTATCATAATGGTTAGAGATAGTTGTAAAATTAGAAATTCAATTCATTTTGATGCTTATCGCTTCTTCAATCAAGCAGCAATTAAGGTTTATGCATTTGCTTCTAAATACAGTGAAAGCTCACTAAACGCTGTTAGTAGTGCATTACTTGATGTAGGCAAAATCGAATTAGAAGAAGAAATTGGCTATGCAAGCTGTTATGATCTCGCTCGGTACAATTTATGGGATAGTAAAATTACTCTTGAGTTAACTACATTTAATGATTCTGTAACAATTCGATTAATCATTCAACTTATGCGTCTTACTGGTATGACCTTTGAGGATATAACTCGACAAGCAGTTTCAAGTTGGGTAAGAAACTGGTTATTTGCAGAACATCGAAGAAGAAAGTATCTTATTCCTAGACCTGAAGAGATCATTAGCTCTCGAGGTGATTCAACAACAAGCGCTATGATAAAAGGAAAGAAATACAAAGGTGCTCTAGTTGTTGATCCGGATCCAGGGATACATTTTGATGTTACTGTACTGGACTTTGCTAGTCTATACCCGAGTATAATAAAGATATGGAATCTTTCC
>JAUVZH010000417.1 GCA_030602675.1 Candidatus Heimdallarchaeota archaeon
TGCAAGGATCCTTGCAATGCTTTTATTATCCCAGCTATTTCACCAATTAATGTTTTTCCACTGCTGGTTCCAGCGACAATTAACATATCTTTGTTTCTCATTAAACCAGCTTGAATTGCTTTCACTTGTATTGGTAAAAGTTTTTTAATTCCATTTTTCTTGAGTATTTTTTTTATATTCCCAGGAATAGGTAGATGATCTATAAATACTGATGCTGAGAGATCATCAATATCACCTATTGTATCAAATAGAGTTAATTCAGGATTTCTTGTGGGACGAAAGTCAAGATCAAATACTTCCAGAACTTGATCCACACTATGGATTTTACTTAAAATTCTATAGAAATGTTTTTTTCCACTTGAAGTCAAATTTATCTCTCGAGATGTTAATTCTCTATCCAATTCATCTCTAGCACATTGAGAACAAGCTTTTCTTCCAGTAACTGAATATTCTCTATCTTCGGGTAAAATGGTTACTTTCTTCTGATCAATCATACATAGTCTGCAAATTCTACGGATTGTTGGTTCATTTATGTTGAATGTTTTAAAGTATTCCAAAAACAAATCATATTGATCTGGTTGATCATCTAGCGGAATAATTATACCCTTAGCTTTTTTGAATACTTTAGTTATCTCGTTTGGCTGTTTATACTCACTTGCAATTTTATCTAAAACATGATATTTGTAAGGTCTCAATCTACCGTTTTCAATTACAAATTTTAATTTTGCTCTCTCGATTGGTTTTACTCGAGTTGATTTTGATTTCGCTGGTAGAATCAGCATATTCATTTGATGTGTTTCATTAACAAAATCCATAAGAAACACATAATACTGAAAGGCCTTACCTGACATTTTCTTTTCCTTAATCTGTGTTGTATAGAAAATGGATTGATATTGGTTCTTAAATTTGTGTAATAATGTAGGAAATAACTTATTATGTAGGTGAATAATAAGCGATAATAAATCTTGAATCTATTTTTTTGCGATCTATTTCAAATTCATACTTTGTTAGAGCTGCTTTATATTTATCATAATCAGCATACTCATTAATATTTTCCAGACATAGACCTAACCATTCTGAAATGAGAGAATTTTTTGGTTGGTCATGATATGGTACATATATTAGAAGTTTTGTCCCGTCATGAGCAACTTGACTCGCAATATTTAGAATTCGATCTAACTGAGGATATTCAAAACCTAATGGATTAAAAGAGAAGATGAGGTCAACTTTTTCTTTGATAAGGTTGCGAGACATTTCAGATGGATAGTTTGTACTAGTCTCAAGATTTTGTTTGTTATTTCTTTGGATTGTATATTCATAAGCTTCCTTTAATGATGAATTTAGTTGCATTGAATATATCTGTGCATCTAAAAAAACACTTGCTAATTGAATAGCACTATATCCTAGACCATAATTGATGTCCAGAATTTTCTTAGGTGAACTAGTATATTCAGCTTGAGAGATTGCTTCTGATCTTAGATTATGTAAAGCTTTAGAGCCATCTATTGTATCAAGAAAATAAATCGACTTAGAGATTTCGATTTTCTGAGTCTCATTCCTAACAATTTCTAAAAAATTCTTGGCAATGTGCTCTTGGAATAAACATATCTGATTTGCTCCTTCTTCTCGCAAAGCTGATCTTGAAGTCATTTTAACTGGCAATACTCTCCTCCATTGATCCTCAAGAACAAAAACCTCACCCCTTCTTTCCAAAAAGTCAAATTCTGATAAGTGAATTAACATTTTACCAATGAGATCTTTATGTACGTAACGCTTTTCATGGCAAATTATAGCCAAATCACAAGGAGATTTGCAAAATGTATCAATTCCTTCACTTTCTACAATTTGCTGAGCTATATGAGCTGAGAGGATTGCTAAATGTTCAAAGATTTCTTTTGTCAAATTTTCTCACTTTCAGAATGGTTAGATTACAACTTGTAACTTTAGTTTAGTTTTGTATATGAGTATCTTATGAAATTTCATTAAATAGATTTCTCATTCGGCAATAGTGTGCTTATAAGAGGTAAGATTACTTATTTTTGGATGTTTTTTTTTATATGCTTATATATGAAATGCTTATATTATGGATTGTAATGTAAAAAAATAGAAACCTTTAACTAATGTTTAAAGCGAGAAGTTTTTATTTACTATCAATAATTGATTTTTAGGATATCCAGAAGGTACTTACTGTGTCTAAAAAAGCTTTAAGAAGTGTCGGAATTGACCTTGGTACTAGCACCATTAAAATGTCATCAAATGGTGGGAAATCTTTAGTAAAGATTCCTTCAATCATAGGTGATCCAAATCCTGGTTGGACAGGGATGACTTTAGATAAGTCATTAGAAAATAATTTGGTGCTAGAAGAAGGTGGACAAACTTTCTTTGTTGGTGAGTTAGCTCGGTTGCAGAGTGAAATTAAAAGAGCACTTGCATCTGAAGGAAAAATGAAAAGTATAAAGGATGCTATCATGGCAATTAAAGCAGCATTATCTTTGTTCATAAAGAAAGATGGAGAGGAAGTGCTCATTGCCACAGGTGTGCCTGTAGCAACATCTCAAGATGAAATGTCTACATTATCAAAAGGACTCTCTGAAGAAATGGAAATTAATGTTAAAAACGATGCAACAGGAGAAACCCATAGTTATAATATTAATGTTCAAAAGTGTTTGGTACTACCTGAACCATATGGTTCATACTATCAGATATTAAAATCATCAGGTGAGAGTCGAGCTGTTGACGCAATCATAGTGGACATTGGTCATGGTTCAACTGATATCTTAACTGTTTATCAAGGAAGATTAATGAGAACTGCTAGTGGAAGTTTAGAAGAAGCAGTGGATACCTTGACAGCGAGAATGGCTAGAACTTTACAAGAACAAACTGGCAAAATTATCAGACCATTTGATTTAATGAAAACCATTGAGAAGAACTTATCAGCAGTTATGATTGGTGGACAACAATATGATGTTTCTGAAGTAAAAGAGTACTATATACAAAATATTGCAGAAATAGTAATTGATGAAACTTCAAGATTACTTGGAACTCTTCCACCC
>JAUVZH010000194.1 GCA_030602675.1 Candidatus Heimdallarchaeota archaeon
GGGTGCTATGCACGAAAGTGATTTTACAGATGAACCAAGAATTCGATCATTAGTTAGTGCTGAAGTTTTTTGTCCAAAATGTGGGAAAAATAACTCATTTAAATTAAGTTCTCAATGAAAAATGTTGAATTGTTTCTGTGATCATTGTAGTAAGCGCTTGAATGATTTTTGGGAAGCATATCAAGAAAACGAAATAGATCTTATTCAATGTGAAAATTGTCAAGAATGGACTTTTAAAGATCTGTCTTATTGTATAAATTGTGGAAAGAAAGTAATAATCAAAGTACTAGATCAACCAGTGAATGAAGTTGGTTTTGAAGAAGCTCAAACTGACGAAGAGAGAAAGACTAAGAAACTTCGTTATGCTATTTTTGGCATTTTAGGAATAGTTATTGGGATTATAATTACAATAGGAATAATTGTTTATGCAATAATGAGTTTGCGATTTGGTTTTTATTGTTGTTTAGAAGGATGTGTAGAATGCCTTGAGGTATGGGATAATTGCTGGGAATCACATCAGGACCAATCCTGCAATAATGCATTAAGTAAAACTGGTAATTATAGAAACGATTATGGAAACTTTGGTTTAAGAGAATTCCTAAAAAGCAATTTAAAGTTAATAGGTGGTTAATATATTCTCTTTTCAAATAAGACTCTTCAAATGACATACTTACCTCCTAAGCGTGTCATTATCGAAATGGACTTCTAGACCTTAAAGAAGAAGTGTGTGTTGTGAGTATTATTTTATTTGTTTTACTTCTTGGATTGGTAATTTAATTCTTGAGATGAAATGAAAAACGAAAATAGTTAGCACAAAGTAAGAGTATTGAGAGAAAGTAATAGATAACAAGATAAGAATAATAGGAGAATAATAGTTGATTTTAAGTCAAAAATGATTAGAAAAAGGTTTTAATTTAGAAAAGAAAAATTGGTAGTTATGATATAGTTGGGGGATGGTAAAATGAAACATGTAATTATAAATGGACGAAAATCGAATGGAGAGGAATTTAGCGTAGAAGTAAGAAGAGAAGCAATAAAGCTCGACCTTACTTGCAATCAGCTTGTTTCTGTTGACCTCTCACAACTCGCGCAATGTACAAAGCTACAAACGCTATGGCTTTATAGCAATCAACTTGTTTCTATTGACCTTTCACCACTCACACAATGTACAAATCTCCAAAAGCTTTGGCTTTATGATAATAAGCTTAACAAAATTGACCTTTCGCCACTCACTCAATGCACTGAATTACAAGAGCTTTTACTCAATCATAATCAGCTTATTTCTATTGACCTCTCACCACTGATACATTGCACAAATCTACAATGGCTTGATCTTGGAAAAAATCAACTTAACAAAGTTAACCTTTCTCCACTTGCACATTGTACAACCCTGCAAAAGCTCTATCTTTATGAAAATCAGCTTGTTTCTGTTGATCTTTCACCACTTACAGAGTGCACTGAACTACTAGGTATTATTTTTGATGGTAATCGTTTTGAAGGAATTGACCTTACGCCACTAGCGAATTGTATAAAATTGCAATTGATTAATCTTAGTAACAATCAGCTTGTTTCAATTAAGTTTCCACCGCTCACATTATGCACAGGACCACTATATCTCCATCTTAATAAGAATAAGTTAATGGAGATTGATGTAACTCCAATAAGAAAATGTAAGAAGTTAAGAAAATTAGTGATTGATCCAAAAACTGTTCTTTTATTGCAAGAACAAACGCTACCCAAAAAAGAGGATTTACCTGAAGGACTACAAGTTCATTATACCAGATTTAAAATAAAATAACCAGCATTAACATTAATAAAAAATTACTTAACCACCTGCTTGTTTTAAACCTGCTTCTATTCCTTTTTTCAAAATTGCACCAATAGTATCTGCAAGTAAATCAAAAGCTTTGACTGCAATCTTTTTGGTTTTTCTCATAAAATTATATTGTTTTAGTCTCTTCCAAAGCTCAGCTTCAACATCCTTATTCTTCTTTTTACTTTTCTGAACGCTTTCATGTATTACTGAAAAGAGTTTTTCTAATTCGCTATTTATTTCATCCCATTCAGCTTTAGAATCAATTGGATATAACAATACATCATTATCTTTCAGAGTTTGGAAAAATAGTATACATGGCAAATCCTTCTGTAATTTCTCTAGCTGGGTAACTATCTTGTAGCTTACTGCTAGATTGGGTTTCTTCCAAGCATATCCATGACCTTTTACATGTGGGACTAATTCTTGCATGAGTTCTAGTTTGAAAGCTTGGTTTGTTTTAATTCCATGTTTTTCTGCTAAAGCTTTGAGTTCTTTTTCAGTTTCCTTTTCTAAATTAATTCTGCTTTCTATAAATTCATCGTATGTCTTGTCTCTTTGTAAAGCTTTAAACTTTTCTCCATAACTTGCACAAAAATATAGAAATTCATCATAATAAGCAGTTTTCTTTTCATCTATGTCATATTTTCTACTTTCAAGTATAAAATGTAAATAATCTCTATCTGATAGTTCAGGACGGTCAAGTAAGAATATGAGACAATCTTCACCTGACATTTCATGTAAATTCATAATATTTAGTTTCATATATTCATGTATATTTGTGTGTGCTTCAGTATATAGCAGAAAGGAATAAATGGGATACGTACCTTTAGCTATTTCTTCAAAATCTTCTACTAAGCTTTCGATGTTTTCTAAAGAGTCCCAAGGAGCAAAATAAATAGCTGCCATGTTTTCCTTCCCCGTTAACATAACTTAGATTTTGTTATAAAGGTTATTAAGCAAGAATTATTTTAAATTTTGGACCATTAAATATTTCATATCTAAGCGTGTCCTTCCCGAACCGGACTTCTAGCTCTTAAAGAAGAAGTGTGTTGACCTGAGTATCAATATTTTGATTTTTCATATACCTTAAAATAATTAGTTTTTTGAAAGCATTATTGAGTAAAATAGTGTTTGATTTTAAAATGAATAGATATCATTTAGCTTTGTTTTTTATTATTTGTTCAGTAATCAGCAATTCCATTCATTCAATATTATTGTTGTGGTGTATTCTCAGTTAAATCAGATGAAACTGAACAATTAGATTTCATCTTACTATGATCCCTTGTTTCTATATTATACTCATTACATCTGTCATGTATTTCATCAAAAATGAGATTACGTGCAAAATTATAAGCTAAAATTTCTACAAATTCTAAGGTATATTCTCTTTCAAACATCATAATTAGTTTCTTCTTTGGTATCTTACCAACAAAATCATAAAAATCTTGATATCCTTCATAATCTTCGATATCTTTTTCTTTATTTAATGCTAACCATTCTGCAATCAAAGCTACTTTACTTCTTAGTTTGTCTATGTCCTTTCCTTTCATACTTGAGAAAAGTTTATTCTCTCTATGTTCAATATCCTTAATAAAATCCGCCCAATTTTTCAACATAGCTACAAAAAAAGCAATTTCATCTTTTAATTTGATCTTATTTTCCGAATCACCTATATTCAGTTCAATTGAATTCTTAAGTATTATATTCATTGGATGATAAACAACACTTTTTACCTTGTTACGTATAATTGCTAGAGTTTCTCGTAATTCATTAATCTTGTTTGTATTGTTGATATTATTGAATTCCTTAATTATCGTTCTTGCTGAATTTATTAAAACATTAATGAAAATTATGAATGGAAATGTGTCATCGCCAGTTAGATTAGCAAATCTGAAATGCCACATATTAATTAACTCTTCAGCATCAACAGTAAATCTAGCACATTTTTTAAACCAATCATGAATTCTTTTCTCTTTTTCCTTTTCCCCTAAATTGAAATGTATAACTTCTGTTACTAAACTAAACAAGTTATTCCAAATATACACTGTTTTCTCTAAACATTCAAATTGCTTATCTATTCTTTTTTGTTTATTTAATTGAATTCTTTCTTGGAAAAGTTTTCTAAATTCAAAAAAACCTTCAATAATTGCTAGAATTATTGGTAGAAGAAAACTAATTGTAATCAACTTAAATGGTGTTGAATTTAGAAAATTCCATACCAAATCCCAGAACTCCAATTCCTTATTTATTCTTTGATAAATTAATAACATTATCAAATCAAAAACAACTAATAGTACTGTAAGAATAATTATTAAATTTCTAATTTTCTTTGAAAAATGTTTTTCTTTAGTGATACTGCCCACCCCAAATCAACAATGAGTTAATCTATAATATAGCTATTAATTAATAAATTTTATAGACCTTAAAGAGGAAGTGTGTGCAGTGATTCTACTTTTATTGAATTATTTCTTGCTTAGCTTATGCTAAGTTTTTGTTTCCAAAAGAAATTTAATACCTGTAAATGACTCTTAATAAAGGGAAGAATATGATAACTGAAAAGGAATTAGTGAAAATCAGAAAAGAATATGAAGAAATGTTTGAGAATTTTCTAAGCTTTATGTTAAAGAACAATATTGTATTTAATGTATCAAGCTCACTTTTTGAAAATTTTCCAGAGAAATTACCTGAATCAATTAAGAACAATTTTGAGATTTTTATCGATGAATTTCCTGAAGAGGAAGGTACTTTGAAAAAACATAATAATAAAATTAAGAAATTGCGTAAGCAAATAATTGAGGAAGTTAAGAAAAATCCAGATATGAATGTGGAAGATTTACAAAAAATCAAACAAGTGTTTGAAGAAATGCTTCTTCCTGAAAAAGTAATAACTGTAGGTCTATTAATATTCTTAGCTATTTTGGATCCTGATTTATTCACAAATAAAAATATTAAAAAGATATTAACAGAAGATTTTAGGAATGCTATTTACTCTAGACAACTAATAATGATAATTGCTCATCTTGAGGCTTTTATTATTGATAGTGTAAAGATTATTTGTAAAGCTTGTCCACAGAAATTAATGAGAAACAATAAAATTGAATATAAGAAAATTCTAAGTGAAAATATTAACAAACAGGAGTTAATTGAAATATTAACAGATGATCTAATTGAAAAATTAGGTTGTAATGTTTCAATCAAGAAGAGTGTTGAAATTTTAGAAAAGGAATTTAAAATAGATGTTAGTAATAAGAAGCAATTACTAGTTTTAGGGGAAGCAGAGGAGATTAGACATCTATATATTCATAAAGGTGGAAAAATCGATAGAAAATTCACAGAAAAAATAAATAGAGATTTGAAGAAAGGAAAAAAGTATCAGATAAAGAAGGATGATTTGAAAGAATATTATAATCAAAGCATTTTTCTAGGAACTGAGATATTTGACAAAATTAGCAATCAAAAATTTATAATAAAAAGTTAATATGAGTTGAATAATGGTAAATAGCTATACACACCTAAGTGTGATCATCCCAAACTGGACTTCTAGACCTTAAAGAAGAAAACCTCAATAATGAAATCATCTTATGAAAATGCTCGAATAAGATTAATAAAATCCTTTTCTTTCTTCAAAATTCCTTCCTTAAATTTAGAATCTTTCAAATTTCGCTTTCTATTTGATGGATGTATAAATGGCAGAATAAAAATTTCTTTCTCTTGATAATTAAATTTCCTTTTTCCATCTAATTCTGCTATATACTTCATTATCTTTACTTTCTTCTTCAAAGAAGCATTATCAAATACATGATTACTTAAAGTCGTTGCATAACCACCCATAGGAATTATTACTAATTTTTCTGATGGAATAAGAGATAATTCCTCAATAAAGTGATTAACACAATAAGAAGCACATTCTTTCCATTTACCGATAATCTCTTTATCATCAAGAATTGGTGCACATTTTAATGCATGTGTCCAATAAATATCATCTTTTGTTGGATCAAATTCCTCTA
>JAUVZH010000357.1 GCA_030602675.1 Candidatus Heimdallarchaeota archaeon
ATATCATCAAGTTGTTTCAGCAATTTTTCAACAGCTAATCTCAAAAGAGCAGATGCACCTCTTGTAGATTTTAATACAATAGAAGCAGCTTCTTTATAATCACTTTTTATATCATCTATTAAATCATTATTAGGTTGTGGAACAATACCTGAATCTGGAATTATCATTCCATTAATTTTAGGATCTTGTTTATCAAAATACCAAAGAGTTCTTCTTTTACAATGTGAGCATTCTGCAACCTTAAGCATTTTATTTTCTATATCAAAATCATATCTTTCACTACCATATTTATAGGATGTATCATGCCAATATTGTCTAGCATACACTTTGCATAAAGGATAACTATATGCCTTGGCATTAATTCTTGGAGTTACAAATGGATACAAATTTCTTCTTTCCTTTTCAAAAATGCTAATTTATTTTAATTATCTAACAACTAATAAATATCTCTTTTGTAGTGTTTAATCTCAGTTTTTAATATTACTTAAAATCAATAATTCTTGGTTTATTGGGGTTTTTTAATCATGAGTAGAACGTATTTTTGTCAATAGAAAACCTTCCACGTTGAGCACCATGGTTATTCAAGACAACTTATCATTAAGTACTCAAAGTTCTATACTTGTAAAAAGGATAAAGCATATCCCAAACACCATTCTAAATGATAATATATCTCTTGTTGAATATGGCACACAGAATTTTCAATGCATTAGTCAAATTGCTCAAATTCAAGACAGAAAAATAACTGATCAGTATTTCATAGGTAGATCTAAAAAAAATCGGGATTTACAATCAGCTTTTACTGGATTAGAAATAATGACTGGAATCAAGCTAGAAGAAATTGATGATTTTCCTTTAGAAAAGAATAGTAGTTATGAAGGCATGTTAGTCATTCAAGACGTTCCCCCAAAAACTAAAATGATAATGGTATCAGAGAATTATCTTGAGTACCAATCAAAGAATGCTTTTGATCATTGCGTTGATGCTTGTATAGATGCTGTTCCAACTAATTTTCAATCTTTTATTATTTCTACCATTGAGAAAAAAAGATTTGTTAACATCTTAAGCTCTACAACGCAGTTCAATTGGAGAAGGTTCATTAGTATTGCTTCAGTTGTTTTGTGGATTAGTTTACTTCTTGGTTTAGCATTTTTCTTGAAATGGAAATTTGAGGATATCCCATTCAAAGAGAACGAATTTTCAGAATTAATAACTATTCCTTTTATCACAAAATTAACAATGTTTTTTGAGGATTCAAGTGTTAGACTATGGTTAGGCTTTTGGGCATTTATCTTAATCACAGGTTTAATCTATTTTGCTTTTAAGATTAGAAATAAAATTGGATTAAGTAAAAGAAATTCATTTAACTTTAAATCCAAAAGATCTAAAATTGCTGAATTAAAAGAACAATCAGCTTATGTAAACCACGATGAAGAGAAGGCGCAATGGGGTACTGTGAATCAATCATTTGTTTTTCTTGTTCAAGGAGATGATATAGCGGTTTTACGAAGCACTCTTCAAAGCTTGAAATTCGCTATCGAAGGGATTTATAGCGGTTGTATATTTGGTGTAAAAGGAACAATTCTGCTACCAGAAGAATCAGATTTCAAAACACAAATTAATAGTATTCTTGGTTGGAATTTCAATGCCTTTTGGAGAGCAATTAAGAGAGTAATACCGTTCAAACCTACAGAAATGAGCATCCCTCGATCAGGAAGGAATTATTTCCGATTAATTAAAGAAAAGTTTATTCCAGGAATTGAAATTATGGAAGGTTCTTCTTATAAGATTCCTATAGAACGAACAATTGGTGATTGGTATCTTGGGAAGGTTTATCGTATGCTTGGACAAGAGAGTTATCCATACTACATTACTCCAAACATTCTGAATCAACAAGGATTACTTATCGGTCAAACAGGCAGAGGTAAGACATTTTTTATGTATAAATTACTTGAACAAATGAATAAATTCAACCCAGAAATCCATTGTTGTATTTTTGATCTTAAGGGTGGGGAATACTCTCGTTTTTTCGCTAAGAAATCATTAGTTCTTATTCCAGGTTCCGAAGAAGCTCCTCTGGGAATCAATATTTTCCGTATTAACGAAGCTGATACCGAGAGTAACAAACGTGTAGTAATGCATCTATTGAACAATTTTATCGTTCATACCATAAGTGAATCAACAGAACTTTCCGCGTTCATGAAAGATATTATTAACCAAGCAGTTGACCGAGTGTTTTTACAATCAACTGATAATCGAACTATGAGAATCTTCGTTCAAAAAATTGATGAAGTTCTTAATGAATTGGAAGATGATGGTCTTGGTTGGATTGAAAAAACCAGAACAGCTTTAAAGGCTCGTTTTCGAGAGCTTTTTACTGGTTGGTTTCAACACATTTTCTGTGTAACTAAATCCAATTTTAAAGCTGAAATGCTTCAAGAAAAGAATGTCATTTTCTAACTTAATCACTTAGTTAGCGATAATGATTTGTCTACAGTAAAATTCTTAGTTAATGCTATAATGAGCTTAATTTCAAGTTACGCTAAGGAATTATGGGATCTAACTACTGATAAACCGTGGTTAGTTTGTGTTTTTGAGGAAGCTCAGAAAATTGTTCCTAATATTCACAAAAGGGATTCATCAGAAGTATCTATCGTTGAAAACTTTGTAGAAATAGCGAGAGCTCACAGAGTATCATCTATAGCAATAGGACAAAATCCTTCTAAAATAAGTGACCGATTTCATCAAGCAGGATTCATTATTGATTTCGGAACTGAATCAGATGTGTTAGATAAAGTGGTTTTTGGTAAAGATTTCCTTCGAGCTCCGGAAGAAAAGGAACAATTAACCTCTTCACAAATGTGTTTCGTAAAAATTATGGGAGAAAAACGTGTATTATTGAAAGTTGATGATTATGATTATTCCAATGTTTTATCTGATAATCAATTAAATATCTTGTTTGAACAAGAGTCCACTTATCAATTGCTTCGAGATCAATATCAATTAGAACCAGTTGTTTTAGAGGATTTAGAAGGAAAGAAAGGAAAAAGAAGACTTTCCAAACAAAAGATAGTTTCATATTGTCAACAGAATTGCTCAACGAGCTCAAATGGTTGTCCATCATTTGATGGATCTAAATTCACGAAGCACAAACTACCAAGAAAAAGCAAGAAGCAATTACAGGAAATGTTGGCGAAAGAAAATGGGGACTCATTCCTTCGTTTCTGTCATCATTTGGCTAAAGATAAGAAAGATGCTCTATGCATTTTACTACATTATGTAATAAGAATTATTCAAAATGAAATTATTGACGACACAGAAGCTCAAGAATTATTGTTGAGAGGAGAATTATATTTCCAATCTTTAATCGAAGAACAAGAATTTCTGCGAGAAATTGAGCAAACTGAATCCATGACAGAGGTTGAGTATGAGTTAAGTTTAGTTGATAAACCAAAGGAATTCACAAAATATTCCTTCAATTTCAAAGGACTACTAATTAGAGAAGGTGAAGGTGAATGAGTAAAGCGCAAGAACATTCTTTCAAGGATTTTGTTAAAAATCATTGTGTTCGAGATCAAACTCATATTAAGAATTGCTTATTAGCTAAATTAAAAACAGAAATTATAACTCTCTCAGCAAAAATATCTCGCCTGAAACGACTTTTAATTAATGATGGTAGATTTACTGATTTTAATACTGAAATATTCGCTAAATTAATCCAAC
>JAUVZH010000446.1 GCA_030602675.1 Candidatus Heimdallarchaeota archaeon
ATTTATTGAGACAACATTAGAACAAATGTCGAAATTTGATAGTCTAACCTTTTATGAATCATGTGCTATTCTTTTTGATCTCGAGCGATATTTTATTGTGCCTTTATCTGAAATGGACGTAAAAATCATAGAAACTATTAGGGGTTTTATTGGAAAGGATAAGTATTATAATAATGATTTATTGTCGAAAAAACTCAAGGTTAGATCAAATTACATAAGTAGAAGAATTGGTTACCTACGTAATAATGCCTATTTTCGAGTAACAGGAACTGTTAACTTTCCAATGATTGGTTTGAATTTATACATTATCCTAATAGAGTCGTCTCCTGCTTATCACGATGTTATACCTCAATTATTTTCATCTCCATATACAAGAACAATTCGACGATGCCCGAATCAACGTTTTGATTATATTGTGTCATTAACAATCCCAAAGCAATATGAACAAAATCTCTTTGATTATCTGCAGAGGTTAAATAAACATGAGAAAATTCGATCATACTATTGTGACGAAGTAAAGGAAATAGCAAATAATCTTAACTTTTCATATTATGCCTATTCAAAAAGACCTTCTGTTTTATCTGCTAATAAACCAGGATTTTATATCGATTGGTTTAGAGAAAGAATATTGAGCTTATCAAAAAACACAGAAATAGGCAATAATTCAAATTTTCAAAAGTTCCCCTTTGAGGGAAAACAAGTCAATTTTTCTATCATGGATCTCAAAGTTATGACTCTGTTTAGAAGAGATCTTGATAGTTCAGTTCGAACAATAGCAAAAAGATTAGCTCTCACTTGGGAAGATACAAATTACCATTTGGAAAGAGCTAAGAAGCTTCTATTCCCAATGATATTGTTGTATTACATGGGATTGAATCAAACTGCTATCTTGTTCTTTGAGGAGATTTCTAAGAAGCAGATACTTCAACTGCAAACTATTCTAACTCGAATGCCACAAACGTTTTCATACTCTTTTAAAAATAACGGAGCAATCGTAACTGTTGATTTAATGAATGGTTCACATCGTCTAAATGATCTAATTTGTGAAACATTACCAGAATTAAAAAACACACAATTCTCTTTAGCATCTAAAACTAGTGGTATTTTTAGACCGATTCCTTACAAATATTATAATAAAGAGGGGAAGTCTTGGATTTTTCCTGAAAATTTCTTTCTTCTTAAAGATTTAAAATAAAATGCTGTATTTCATTGCTTTATTAATAGCAGTCCATTTATACATGCAATAAGTTAATAATTAATTAGTTAAAGAACTTGGCATATTTGAGGTAAATCAATTGAAATCTCGAGTTAAAGTCATTTGTAGAGGTATAGTTCAAGGTATAGGTTTCAGACCCTTTGTTTATAGATTTGCAATAAAATTAAACTTAACAGGCTTTGTCAGAAATCAAGGTGATGCAGGTGTTCAAATTATTGCAGAAGGTCCAAAGGAGGACCTTGACAAATTTGTTAATTTTCTTAAATATGACAAACCTTATCTCGCTAAGTATGAAGATTTTCAAGTAAAGTGGGAATCTTTTCAAAATGAATTTACTAAATTTGAGATTTTATCAAGTTCCGTGAAAAAA
This sequence comes from Candidatus Heimdallarchaeota archaeon, assembly GCA_030602675.1. Lineage (GTDB taxonomy): Archaea > Asgardarchaeota > Heimdallarchaeia > JABLTI01 > JABLTI01 > JABLTI01. The sequence continues at coordinate 1,587 of JAUVZH010000446.1, forward strand.
GTAGGAGGAGTTTCATATCTTCCTCCTGATATTTCAATTTGTGAAGATTGTTTAAAGGACATGCAAAAAACTGATAATGATCGATTTAATTACGCTTTTACTTCTTGTGCAATTTGTGGTCCAAGATATACAACCATTACAAGCTTACCATACGATAGACCTAATACAACAATGATAGATTTCCCATTATGTGATACGTGTAAAAGTGAATATGATAATCCATTAGATCGAAGACATCATGCCCAAACAACATGCTGTGTGAAATGTGGACCAACACTAACTTTACACCATAAAAATGGAAGTAAAATCAAAACTAAGGATTTGTATAATGAAATTGTTAAGTTAATTTCAGAAGGAAACATAATTGCAATTAAAGGAATTGGGGGAACACATCTAGCTTGTTCAGCTGTTGATGAAGAGCCAATATTACGGTTAAGGATACGCAAAGGAAAAAGAAAACATAAGCCTTTTGCAGTGATTTCTAAATCCATAGATGAAATAAGGAAATTTGCTTCAGTTAATGCTATTGAAGAGCAATTATTAGTAAGTCATCGTAGACCAATTGTTTTGTTGGAAAAAAAACAACCATTTCCTTTATCTGATTGGATTGCTCCTGAATTGTTCAATATAGGAGTAATGTTACCATATTCAGGGATTCACTCATTAATATTGGATATGTTGAATGATTCTGCTTTAATTCTTACAAGCGCCAATCCTTCAAATGTCCCAATGTATATCAAAAACAAACAAATATTATCAAACGTAGACGATCTAGCTGATTATATTCTGCTTGAAGCGATTGTTGAAGAAGAAGGAATAAGATGGGATGTCACAATAGATGATCACTGGAGAGCTTTAGGAGGTACAATTGAAACTACTGCCACAGTTATTACTGCATTGACAAAGATGAACTTCATGCTCAATTATGTGACAATTAGAAATGCTCTTTCATGGCTTTTAACTCAACAAAATTACTGGGGTTGGAATAATACAGCAGATACATCAGCTGCAATAAAAGCAATTGTTTCAGTTGCGTCTTACAGTTCTGATCCAATCGATTGCATAGTAGATATTACCATAGGTGGTTGGACAACTCAATTTGTTTTCAATGAAAGTGAATCTGAATTTCTCTCAGCTGAGCT
>JAUVZH010000241.1 GCA_030602675.1 Candidatus Heimdallarchaeota archaeon
TGAAATTCCACATTAATAGACCAAAACTGTTTAAACAAAGAAGTTTGTTAGCATCTGAACCAACAAGTATTTCTAAAGTTCCGTCTGCATCTAGATCTGCAACAGTAGGAGAAGATAATGCACCATATGTTGTATAGTTCCATTTTTGATACACTCCCATTGCTGGAGGTAGAGGATCACTATTAATTATTATCTCTTCAGTCTTTGCTTCAAAATTCATTGATTTGGTAAAAACAACTACCAATAACAAAAAAATAATCATCAAATTTATTCTTGCTTTTTTCAACTTACCCACCCCAAAAAGTAATTCATATTTGAACTACAAAGTTCTTTTACTTTTCGGTAAAAAAATCAAAACTTGCTACCTAAGTGTGTCATTACTGAAACGAACTTCTAACCCTAAAAGAAGAAGTATGAGAAAAATCTTAGTTGTTTGATAACTACATAATATAAATGATTTAAAATTAGCTAAGTTATGAAATCTGACCAAATCAATGTTTTACATAGCTATTTATTTAGTGTTAAACAAATTAGTTTGAATTTAATCTGTTTCAATAATTGAAAATCTATGTATAAGAGCAAATCGATCATTTTTTCCATTGAGATTTCTGGGGCAATTTGGTGAAAACAATGCATTACAAAAGAATAAATTTTTTTAATATTTGTATTTTGTTTCTAGTGATGTTATTTGTTGTTAATATGGAACAAATAGTGATACAAAACAATATTCCGCAAGAATCAATTTTATCTTGTACTAATTTTGCAGCTTCCATTAACGAAACAATTCTATTTGGTAATAGTGAAGATGGAAATTTAGGTCATCCACTCAGTAAAGAACCTTTGAGCAGTCAAGTATTTTATTATCCTGCAGAGCCATATGGATATGGATGTACTTTTGTTGGATGGATGGAAGGTATAGGTAGAAGTGTACAAGGAGGGATGAATGATCAGGGATTATGTTACGATCTAACTAGTGTTCCTAGTGCACCCATGATTTCTCATCCTGAAAACACCTACAGCATTGATGGAACATGGATTCAGTTTGATGTTCTGAGACAAAATGCTAATGTTAGTGAAGTGATTGATTTTCTTAACAATGTTAACTGGGAAGGACCTGTTTGGTTTCAGTGGTTTTTTGCAGATGCCTCAGGTGACATGGTTATTGTTAGTCCTGGACCTGATGGAGAATTAGCTTTTACTAGAAAAGAAGCAGGAGAAGATGGTTTCTTGACCCAGACTAATTTCAATAGAGTAACTAATGATAGTGGATTAGGAGGATTTCCTTGTTGGCGTTATGAAATCTCTACTGAAATGTTAAGTGATATAAAAAGTGAGGAAAATCTTACAACCGAAGCATTTAATTCAGTATTGGAAGCGGTTCATTTCAAAAAGGGAGCTAGTTATACGGGTTATTCAAATATTTTTGATCCAAATAATCAAATGCTATACTTAACTTTACTAGGACAATTTGACGAAACGGCAGTAATAAACGTAACAGAAGAACTGTCAATTTCTGGTGATCGGATTATTCCGATGACTAATTATTTCTCACAAGAAACTATAGATAAAGGACTTTCGTACCATAAATCATTCAAAACAAGAGTTATTATTGTATACGCTGTATTACCAATTACTGGTATAGTTATAGTAATTGTCAGTATAATTACTGCTTTATTCTTCACAATTAAGAAATTGAGAAAGAATAAAAAATCGAAAATTAAAGAGAGGGATTAGTATATATTTGCCATCTAAGCGTGTCTTTCGAACTTAAATTCTATTCCTTAAAGGAGAAGTATGTGTAAGAGTTTCTTTATTTGTAAATTAGTCTTGTTCCTTTTTCATCTATTTCTTTTTTCTTTTCATTTTAATTCCTTTTGAAGAATTGAAGTATAATCTTCCCTGGTAGAGTCATATTTCTTTGATTCTTCAGAATCAATGAGAGTAAATTTCTCCATCAATTTGTAATGATAGGGTGTCCAATCCCCGATCTTTTTATGCATTTCAATGTAATTAGTAGGCATTGGATGTGTACCAATAACAACTGGTAGATTTGTTTGCTCCTCAACAAATTTAATGTGTGTAGTTAGATATTTACAAGGTGGGTAACCTGCTAATACTCCTGTAGCAAAGTGTATTGTTTCTGCACCGTACTTCTTCATTCCATTAATTGAATTCTCAATATTTCCCCCGGGACATCCTCCACAGCTTGTATAAGCTACTACTTCTAAAGGTTCATTTTTTGGATATTGTTTAAATGCTCCTTCATGATTACGTATTGCTCTAAAGCACTTTCCACCATCACATGACTTATAACGTCCACATATGATAATTCCAATTTTCATCTGAAATCAACTCAAAAATAGATATTTCTTTCTTATTTTAAGAATATTGATAATTTAGGTTTTTTAAAGAAATTAATTTGAGTAATACCTTGTCAAAGTCTTTTGAAGATTTATTAGGCATTCAATCATTTTCTTGGAATCCTAATCGAAACCTTATTTCAATTTATCATTCCATCTTTATTTAATCAAGAATCTTTTTAAGAGCGATTATTCCAAATAATTTTGAGGGATTTTTCAGTGAAATTTTCATACTTGGTTGGGAAACTAGCTGCTGATAAAAACAGTCAAAAACTTGGCAAGATTATCGGAATTAGGAAGCTACCTAGAAAGAGTAGACTTGTAAAAGATGGTCCTGAAGATGTACTTGTGGAACACTTAATTATCAATGTTCACCGTTTATTCAAGAAGGATATTGGTATTCCAGTGGATAGCGAGAAAATTCTCAAAGTTGAAGGCAATTTTGTATGGCTTGACTTCCCTAAAGAGGACTTTAAGGAAACCATCAAAGAAGGTAAGGAAATCATAAACATGCCAAAGGGAGATATTAAAGAACATGATCAATGGAAAGCTAGATGGAATAGTTTCTTGAGTGCAAGAGATAAGGGCTAAGACATAGTAATAATGCATAAAACAAGATGAGTTTTTGTTTCTTATTCTTTTAATAATTCACTTAGTATCTTAACCTCGAATTGAAAAGTTTTCAAAGTGTGAGTTCGTTTGAAATTCATTCTTTCATTGATTGAAAGCATTGGAGTATTTACATCTGCATTATCAGTTAAAATGAATTTTATTCCTGGGTATTGGTTCTTAATAAAAAGAGCCATTTCTGCTTTCAACCACTTCCCTAATCCTCTCCCTCGATATTGTTCTCTTACGCCTGTAAGCAATTGTTCTATGTAGTATGGACTTTCTGGTATGTATACCATCTCAGTTAAACCGCTAATCCTTCCGTTGGATTCTTTTGTAATAATTGTATGCCATTTATGACCTCTTTCATCAATCCAAGTTTTTTCATGTTCTCTTCGAGTTTTGGGAGAAATTCGATGTCTAATTTCTATCTCTCCTAAGGGACGTTGATTAATTGTTTCAGTGTAAATTTCTGTATATTCTTCAATGAGGTGCTCAGGGCAATGCTCAAATATCTCGAGAGTGATTTTCTCCTTCTGCGAAATTTTCTCTCCTGCTTTTTTCCATTCATTTATTAATTTCCAATCAATTTCTGAAATGTAGGCTCTGTATTCCGCTTCTTCTTGAACCACTTTACCCTTGAATTTCTCACAGAATTTATGACTAATATCCAAGACTTGACTTACAGAAATGATAGTAATACCACCGTGTTCATTGACTTTCTTGAGGGTTTTACGGAATAATTTTGTTCCCAATCCTTTTCCTCGATGATCTTTCTTAACGAGAATTTCCATATCTGCGAAATTTTTAGCACTATCATAATTATTAGCTAACGGTGTCACAAATGTTACTCTTACGTATCCAATAACTTCCTCTTCCTTTGCTGTTATGACTAACCATCTAAAAATCTCCCTTTCAGGATTTTTTCTTTGAATCATTTTTTTATGTAAATCGTGTGGATAAGGAGTGTCATCTGGATCGATTTCGAGAACAAAATTATCATCTAACTCAAAGTACTTGTTTAGAAACTCTTCGGAGATTGTATGTGGATCAAAATCAATGATTCTGTAATCTAAAGTCGTCATAATATCTTATTGATTCATTGGGAATATTATATACATTTTTAAAAATCTAGTTAAAAAAAATCTGAAAAATTTCACATATGATTGTAAATATGATTATAGGAATGAGATTGGTAAAAACAAAGAAGAAGGTAAATTATTCTTCATAAATCGACCAATGCAAAATTTTCTTACGAGATTTTGAATCGAAATATTTAGTAATGAGTTGATAAAATAAAATGAGACCTTCCTCTCCTTTTCTAGATGTCTTATACAAACTTGATTCTTCATTCTCATTATTTACCTCGAGCAATTCACGTTCAAGTAAAAATTCAATTGCTTCTTTTACAGAACTTGTTTTTAAGCCTAGTTTTCGAAGAATCCAAGTTTGAGTTCTAGTTACATATAGACAAACCTCAAGAATTTCACTCCAAATCTCATATTTGGAGCGACGAACTGGTTTTGTATGATTGTTATTTTCTTGAGGCATTTTTTCACCCATTTGATGCTTCTTCAAAATCCTCTAGACTACGATCATCTTCGATCATAGCTCCCCAAACATCCAAAATTCGATAGATGCTCATCCAACTCTTAATGCTGGCTCTTGTATGAAAACCAATAGTTACTAAAATTAGTAAGCAAAAAGCAATTACACTGAATGGAATGTAAAGCCAAGGAACTGATACTTTCCCTGCAAATGTTAACACGATGAGTACTATTGTAGCTACAATGAAGATAGCAATTAAAGATAGATCAATTATTGTTTTAATCTTAAACAATCTCTTGAGATCTTCCTCTCTATTTTCTTCATCTGATTCCTTTTTCTTGATTATAATTAAAGAATACATATCATATAGTGAACAAATATAAGAAGAAATTCCATACACTAATTTTGTTCTCATAATTTCTGCAGTATCAGGATCAAAATCGATACTAGTAATTTTCTTGAACTGTGTACTTATTTTCTTATAATAAGGTCTGTAACGAGTGAAATTATGGACAAAAAGAAATGTGAGGTATAATGGAGAAATTAAAAAGGGAAATATTTTTCTTGGTTGGTCAGTTATAATGGCAGCAATAAACATGAGACAAATAAATGATATCATTAGTACTGCACTAATTATGAATTCAACCATCAATAGTCGAT
>JAUVZH010000174.1 GCA_030602675.1 Candidatus Heimdallarchaeota archaeon
ACAGAAGCAAAATAGGAATTTATTAACTTGAAGAGATCAACTCCAACTTTATTATCAACAGCGAATCTTATCAGATGTTGTGGGAGAAGAGAATCAGCATCAGAAACATTGTAATTGTCTTTTATTAGTTTCTTAAGACGGTCTTCAATTACCTTTGGATTCGTTGATGATCTCAATCGAGAAGGACCTGTTACTGCTATATCTCGAATGATTGCTAGAGAAGGTCTATCTGTAGCAATAACAGCAAAATTACCACCTACTAAACTAATTTCTCCCATTAACTTACCAATTTTGATTCCTTTCCATTTTACCCAAATAGTTCTATCAGGAGGTGGTATAACTCCAGAAGTAGAGGGTTTAGGTTTTACTTTTCGTGGAACTTCTTTGCTTAGAGGTTTAATCTCAGCTTTAACAACTGGTGAATATGGTGGAAGGTCAGCAGTAGTAGGTCTTGCCCATACATCTTTATCAAAGTCAATATCAACTAACTTGGACATTTCCTTTGCAACATAAGTAATATCCTTTTTAATCTTCTCAAGTTTTTTCAGCTCATCAATTATTGTTTTCGATGTTTTTACTGCTGCATCTACTTTTATCTCGTCAATTCTCTCAACGAGTCCAATATTCATTTCTTGTATGATACTTAGAGAATCAGGAATGCCTTTTAGAAAGATTTGTTTTTGATCTTCAAGCTTCATAACTAAAATTTCATATTCTTTTTTCTTAGTTAGATAAACATTCTCAGAAACATTTCTTTTAGCTAACAATTCATCTAGTTTTGAAAATCTTCCCCTAATTTTTTTCTGCTCCTTTTCTAGAGCAAGTATTCTCTCAAGTAATTGCTTAACTGAATTCCTTATAGTTTCTGGATCAGGTGCTATTGCTTCTAAAATTACAAAGCCATCTCTTATAGTAGATTTATCTTCAGCAATTTCATAGGCATGGGAATATTTAGTGATCAATAAATCATATAATTCGGTATCAATGTCTCTGTTCTTCTTTCGTTCTTCTAATGAACTAATAAGAGCAGCAAGATATCTTTTATCTAAATTATCATATTTGATAGTCTTGGGCAATTGAATAAATCCTCTTCCTAGTCAGTTGTTATTTATTAGTTACTAATTCAATATAATTCTAACTCAGTAGATAATTAATGTACTGATATTAGAAAAAGGTTCGGAATTGATTATATAATTATTCTTAGTGTAGAATTCTTTATTTATAATATTAAAAGGATAAGCTATGTAAAAAGATCTCGTGAGATTTTAATAATGAAGAACATTATTCTAGCATCAGCATCACCTCGCAGGCATGAATTATTAGATCTACTTGGTATTAAACACGAAGTAATTCCCTGTTTGGAAGAAGAGAAGAATTTCAATAGCTCAAAGAAGAAAGAAACATCTGGAGATAAACAAATCACAACTATTGAAGAAAAAGTTCTACAAGTTGCTTACCAAAAAGTTTCATGTGTTGGAAAGTCCCTTCCACCAGAAAAAAAGAGCAACTCATTAATTATTGGTGCTGATACAATTGTTGTTATAGATGATGAAATTATAGGTAAACCAACCGATAAAGCTGATGCAATAAATATGTTGAAAAAAATCTTAGGTAAAACACATGAAGTTTATACTGGTATATGCATCTATGATTCTCACAAAGATAAAATGCTAACTGCTGTTGAGAGAACATTGGTCAGCATGATAGAATGGTCAGAAGAAAAGATTATTGCTTATATTAATGCAGAGAGTGTCCTTGATAAAGCAGGTGCTTATGCGATTCAAGGGAAAGGAGCAGCTTTGATCGATAAAATTGAAGGGTGTTTCTATAATGTGATGGGATTACCACTAAGTAGACTTGTCACAATGTTAGATAAATTAGAATATAATTATTTAATAAACAAAACATGAAATCCTATTAGAAATTAGACATTTGGAATTTAAGGAAAAATATTTTATAGAGAATTATTTGTGAACAATTAAAATAGAATTGAAGTTTAAAGAAAGCTTTTTAATTCCAAGTAAAAAGAAAATATTCGGAAAAAGAGACAATTTGACGAGGACTAAAATTGAATAAGCAAAAAATATCTACACTATTCATAATATTCACAGTAGTACTCATTGCAACAATACAAAATTATGATTTAGAGACTACACAAACTGTAACAACCCCAGTTAAAACTGGTGATAGCCCAAGCATAAGTAATATTGCAATTAATGTTACCAAGAAGATTTCCGATATAGATCGTCCAACTCCCGTAGAATTTTTTGAAACAAATATCAATAACAGTTTTTCAGTTACAATTGTGATTACTAATAATGCAGCCTTTACAATCTACAATGTAGGACTAATGAGTAATGAATCAGATGTAAGTGAAATGAATCCAAGTTATAGAGATGAATGGTTCACATTTAGCAGAAGTCCAAATCAAAATTGGTCATCTATTAATGCAGGCAATTCAGAAAGTATAACTTATACTTTAACTCCTCATCATGAAGAAAGGTATCTCTTTGTAGGTTCATACGTCTACTTTGATTGGGGAAACGGTACAGATGATTACAGTCAATCAAATAATATAGAATTTTATGTCTACAAGGACTTGGATACAGTAAAAGTTGAAAAGTCGTTTTTTGTAAATGAAACAAATGGCGGTTTAGGCATTGAAACAACCCATGCAAGAGTTAAAGTTGATGGTAATTTTACGATTATTATTAAAATAACTAATTTCTATCTTTCATGGATTAATATTACAACAACAGATGCTTTGCCAGGTTCTTCTGAAGATTTCTTTGTATACAATATATCATACATGAGTAGTGAAGCAGGATACATGAAAATTAACGATACACATACATTTAGCTACCAGGTTCAAGCACTAAGAAATGAGACATTTGTAATACCAAGCTGTACAGTGAATTTTATTGGAATTAATGAAACATTATCAGATAATACTGAAATATCTAACACACCAAAGATGTTGGTTTATTATCCAATCTATGAAGGTGATGATTGGAATTTCAAGATACCAAAGATAAGTATTTTAAAATATTTCCTTTATCCAAGTGAAAATGGGACTTTAATCAAGCGTACTGAACTAAATATTTTGAATAACACAGTAGATCCCATTACAATTGAAATCAATATTACAAATCATGGAGTAGTAACTGCTTTAAACATTACTTTGGAAGAAGAAGTCTATAGTGATTGGGCTTTTGATACAAACGGAGTCGAAATTTGGCGCATCAACAATCTGACAGAAGGAGAATCAATGATTTTCAACTATACAATCCTACCATTGATTAACGGTGATTTCTTTATAGAACCAACATTAGTTACTTATGATTACTTTGATCAGAAGTTCTTAATTCCTGTTCAAGAAAACATTTTACATTCGAATTTACTAGAGATTGTTATTGAACCATTTATTCAAGAGGAACTAAAAACAACCCAATGGTGGATAACAATTGGAATTAGTATAGGAATAGTTGTATTAGCAGTAATTCCTACAATAATCACTTTTGTAACTTATAGAAAACGAAGAAAAACACAAAAGGGTATGTAAATTAATCATCCCTTTTCATTGCCTTTTTTTTAATTCTAATTGAAAGATAGAGTGTTATTTTTGAGCATTTTATTACAAATATTAATTAAATAAATCGTTTCAAAATAACTTTAATAAGTAGTAACTTATATTTCTATAAGAGTGATGAGTAGTATGGTTAAAGAAAAAAGACTTAGAATTTTACATGATGAAACAACAAAAGAAGGCGAATTAGTAGTTCATACTAATCTAAAAGATGAATTGGATATGAAAACAAAAGCTGAAATTGTTGTAGCTAAAAGAAGGTTCACTTTCAGAGTTAAAGGTCTAAAAACAGTTGAAGAAGATAAAATCTATGGAAATCCTGAAGAATTACTTACTATGGGAATCCAAGATAATTCAATTGCAACAATACGTGCACCAATTGAGTAATCTTACTCTTTTTAATATTGGAGAAACACTGGTAGTTTACAAGGTCTCTTAGGTTTATTTGAATAATTTCTCTGCTAGCAATTTTAGCTGTTCAATTCCTCTAATTTCTTGTGGAACCATCGGAATCTCAATCAGGTCATATTTTCCGAAATATTGTTTTAGTGTCATCATTGTTTTCTCTTGAATTTCAAACCTTTTTGCACAGAATTTACAATCTTTGCTTGGAGGAATTAATTGATTAATTATCAAATGTTCTACAGGGATGCTATATTCTATTAATGAGACTATTAATCTCTCAGTTTCATAAAGCGCCATAAGGGTTGGAATTGTTACTGGAATAAATTCTGTTTTTGTATCATCTGCTAACTCGATACGGGCTTTGGTTATGACTTTCTTTAAAGATTCCAACATCTCTAAGGAATTATCTTCTTCGTCTTTAGAACCCCCACCAAATAAACCTTTAATACTCTTGAAAAGATTGCCAAAACGCAATCTCATTTTAATCATTTTTCCAACGAAACTATCAAGATAGTCTGGCAATGAAAGTAATCTTAATGTGTGACCTGTTGGAGCAGTATCAAAAACAACTAGATCATAATCACTGCTCTCAATAAACTCAAGTAATTTTCCAAAAGCGAAAGCCTCATCAGAACCAGGAGGAATTGAATCTGTTCCGAGAAGATCAGAACTCATTCCTAAGGCATCTTGCATATTGAAACCAAATGGTGAAGATGATGAACCATCTATATCTTCTGAATCAACATTTAAAACAACATTTTCTTCGCTAGGTCCTCCGAAACCGGGCATACCACTGCCAGGCATACTCATTGCACTTAATTCTTGAAATTGTTCGTACCCTTTTTTGGCTTCAAGCTCCATACCAAATAGATTCCCATCTACTCCATCAATTGGAACTGGATCTCCACCAGAAAGATCTTGATCGAAGCAATCTGAAAGAGAGTGAGCTGGATCAGTACTTACAATTAACACTCTATCAAAGTGTTTGGTTAACTCAATACCAATTGCAGAAGCGGATATCGTTTTTCCAACCCCACCTTTACCACCCAAGAACAAATATCTCAAATCTTTTTTAGCAATTAATGATTTCAAAGTCATTGAAAGTTCACATCTGTTTTTTTCAAGAATTACTATGTGCTCTATAAAACTTTTGTTTTTCATTTATATAATTGTTTAAATTACTCAAACAATTGATTTCCAGAAAAACATGAGTAATCCATGAATGTTTGTATCAATTGATTTAATTAACCTCTTATAGTAAGAGATTTAACTTAAAACACATAAGAAATTATATTCACTGGGGAACAAAAGATGGCTGAAACAATCGATGTAAGTGAAGAAACTCCATTAGAGGATACAACATCAAGGAGAGATTCAAAAGATTTTACATGGACAAAAGATCGAATCGTTTTAGCAATAATATTCACAATAATAGTATTAGTTTCAATAGCTCTACTAGTACTAATAATTTGGGATAAAACATTTCTATTTTCTGTTGTCCGGGATTATTTCATAGCACCCATTCTAACACTTCATATTGCCTTACGGGTATTTCTTTTCCTTTGTTTAATGGTACTACAAAGCTTATTGGTTCCAATTCCATCAGAGCTAATACTACTGACAGGAGGAATGTTATTTGGTCTAGGCTGGGGAAGTTTTATTGGAATTGTGGGATCAATGTTTAGTGCTGCGGTCACCTTTTATTTATCTAAAAGGGGTGGAAGAGCAATTATTGATGCTGCAGGGAAGAAATCAGGTATAATAAACAGAACAATATATATTTTTGATGTATGGATAAAGCGATGGGGTTTATGGGCAATAATTGTAGGTCGTGCTGTTCCATTAATTATGTTTGATCCAATTAGCTATGCAGCAGGTTTGGCTAAAGTAAAAGACATACAGTATTTCCTAGCAACATTCATAGGGACAATACCTCGAGCCATTTTCTATGCTTTCTTTGGTGTACAATTACTAGGCAATAATCCACCAGAGTATATTTTGGAACTGACTCAAGAGCAAATTGATGAGATATCCAATCAATTTAATCTCTATTTCTTCATTATATTTGGAATTCTAATTTTGATGTTTATTATTTCAAATGTTATTTATTATGTTCGAGAACGTAAGAAAAAACAAGAGATAGACGAAGAAGAAACAGATGAAGATTTATCAGA
>JAUVZH010000003.1 GCA_030602675.1 Candidatus Heimdallarchaeota archaeon
CGGAAATGATATGAACCCGTTTGAAAGAAGAGACCTGTCTGCTACAGAAATTTTTGTTGATGCTTATTGGGCTAAAGGACTCAAAAAACTTAGAGCTTACCTTAAAGCACTAAGGACTATTAAAGAAGTTCAAAAAACACAAGATCAACCAGTTCAACGAGTAATAATTAACGATAAGGAAACGATTAAGGCTTTCCTCTGCTCTGTCTGTTGGACGTATTCTACTCAATTTGCTGTAGGTGGGGATATCGCATTCTATAATTTAAAGAAGCACCTCAAAGCAATTAACAAATCAAATTCCAAGCATCTCAATATCTATGGGAGTGACATTGAATTCTTCGGTTATAGATCCATGGGTCCAGAAGCTGCCAAACCAGTTGATCTAATTAACTTCCTTCGCATTTTAAAGAAACAAGGAATAAATACTAAATCTCCAAGTGACATTCCAGAAGAAGAATGGCCAGAAGAAGCCTCCTACTTGAGTGCTGGTTGCTGGTCACCAGACAAATCGTTCCGTATTTGGACTGATAGTGAAGACAATACAGAGTATATCCGTAGAGCAAATGAAATTTATGATATCCTTAGTCGACTTGGATGGAAGAAAGATCTAATGACTAAATTGGAGCCATACCTTAGAATTATGGAGAATAGCGACCCTCGAGGTTGGGCACCAATACCAGAACGAAAAAATGAAGCTTATTCTGCAATGGCTTCAATCTTTGAAATATTAGAAAAATAGGTTCTTTTTATGAATTATTGAAGGAGATGAGGGAAACCTCCTTCAATTCATTCAATTGGAGACACTAGCTGTAATACTTCCAGTTGAAGTTGTTAGAATAAAGGAATGTTGACAAGCTTTTAGTGAGAAGTCAGGAGAACTGTAATGATTTCTATCACCTGGAAGATTAATACTACCTGTACTTGTATCTGCATCCATTTCAATACCTAGTTCAGCATTTACTTGACAGTCAACAGTTATACTGCCAGTGGATGTTTCGACAATGTAGGTAGATGAGCAATTTACAGGAGGAAGATTAGTTTGTTCAAAATAGATAGCAATGGATCCTGTAGATGTATCTAAATTCCAAATCAGATCATTATATTGAACGATATTTTTGTATTGTAAATCAATTGATCCAGTGGAAGTAGATATTGCTACTGTTGAAGCATTTATTGTCATTCCTTCTCCAAGATAGGCATCAATACTACCTGTTGAACAACTTAATGTTAAACCTGTGACACTAGCATCAACTGATGCATACATATCGAATGCAATAGAACCAGTGCTCGTATCCATCAAAACATCACCAAAGGTTGTGTTTCTAACATAGTCACCGATTAGTTTTACTGTACCAGTTGAAGAAATAAGAGACATATCCTCTATGGCAATGTTGTCAATACCATTGAGATATACCTTAATGCTTCCAGTACTTGTTTCAACATTGAAATTAACAACTGCACTAGGGTTCAAAGTAACATATATCTGATGACTAATTCGTTTCATACTTAAGAATCTGTAAATATCATAACCAGTAGCAAAACTAATTACTACTTTACCACCTACTACTTCGTGATTAAAATTCACTGCATCATCAAGGGATGCACGCAATCCACCTCGAACTTCTATCTCAGCTTCAAATAAACCATCAAGACTATCATCATAATCTATTGTGATAGATCCAACATTATTATTGATAATAAGATCTACACTCAAAATATTTGTTGATGGAATTTCATAGTTTAATGTTCCAAGCGGAACTATGAAAGATGAAATAGTACTAATAGTTGCAACTGGGATTAGAATCACTCCCAGAATTATTGCGATAATAATCAAGGGTTTGTAATTTCGTTTTGATTTTATTACTTTGTCAGATTTTGCACTTACTTCATTTCTTTCTTCATAACTATCTACTTCTGTAGGGACATGTTGTCCTTTTTCCTCATTTACAATCTTGGCACCACATTTAAAGCAGAAACTGTCTGCTCCCGTCATTTCTGTACCACAACTAACACAGAATTTTTTATCCAAATTTAACACCTTGTTTTTTAGTTACCACCACAGTGGTATGGTTCTAAGGGTGCTTCACCTATTTAAACCATTTAAAATGAAAATGAGGGAAGAATAGAGGAATTAGTAAGGAAATTGAAAGTAAGTTTGGAGATTAATTCCAAACAATGTCAGCAAAGGTATTACATTTCTTGCATAACATCTCATTTGTCAAATTGGTCGTATTTGTATAGTATCCTCTACGTCGAATGAGTAACGTACCACAATTCTTACAAAGAGTATCGCTTCCATTGTCATCTCTAATATTTCCAAGATAAACATATTTTAAACCAGATGCTAATGCTAATTCTCTTGCTTTGAAGAGAGTTTCAGTAGGTGTAGGGTCGATATCAAGTTTGTAATTTGGAAAGTAACGTGAAAAATGCAAAGGAACTTCTTCTCCTAATTCATTGACAATAAAATCAATTAATTCTTGAATTTGCTCCTCCGAGTCATTTTTTGTTGGTATTAGGAGGTTTGTTATTTCCAAGTGAACATTGTTTTCTTTCATCATTTTACATGTTCTTAATACTGCTTCTTGATGGGACACCTTACAAAGTTCTTTATAGAAACCTTTGTCTCCCTTAACATCAACATTTGCACCATCGATAAATGGCAATAATTCTTCTAAAGGTTCAACTTCAATATAACCATTAGTAACTATGACGTTTTTCAATCCTTTTTCCTTTACTATCTTCGCTGTATCTAAAACCCATTCATACCAGATGAATGGTTCATTATAGGTATAAGCTACAGAAGCACATCCTGAGTCTTTTGCTTCTTTAGCAGCTTTAGTTGGTGTCAGTTTCTTCTTGCCAAATCGAAAGTCTTCTATTGATCCTCTCGAGATATGCCAATTTTGACAGAATTGGCAGAAGAGGTTACAACCAATTGTTCCAAAACTGTAGGAACAAGTTCCTGGCAGAAAATGATAAAGTGGTTTTTTTTCTATAGGATCTCTCGAACCGGAAGTTGTTAAACCATAATTTAGTGTGTAGAGTTTGCCATCGGTGTTAATTCGAACATTACATCTACCTTTTTCACCGGGCTTTATTTTGCATAAATTTGGGCATAGCTTACAGAGAATAAGAGAATTCTTTTCGACAGTGTAGTATTTTGCCTCATGAAATTTAGTCATTAACTAACTCCTCTAAGAACAATTTGTTTTTAATATTAATTAGTTAAACGGTTGGAAATTAAAAGAGAAAAGAAATAGTTGATGCTAGAAAGTTAGCTAAAGTAATTACTTTTCTGCTTTCTTTGCTTTTTTAACTTTTTCAATTTCTTTCTTCAATTTTGCTTCAAGTTCTATCTCGTACTTGGTTATGCCAGCTTTGAATTTTTCAATAATTCCGCTATCATCTTTTACTAAAGCTGTTTCAAGAACTTGCCAAAATCGTGTCACTGGAATAATATCAACTTCTTTCTCTTGTTCTTTGCTAAGAACAATATCACTATAGTTCGATAAAGGAACAATGATAGTTTTTATACCTGCTTCAATAGCAGCTTCTGCTTTGTATGTTGTACCACCTATTGGTAAAACTTCTCCTCTAACAGATAGTGAACCAGTCATAGCAATATCTTGTCTAACCGGAATATTGGTTAATGCAGATACAACAGCTGTGGCAACTGAAACACTTGCACTATCACCTTCGATGCCCTCATAGGATTGAAGGAATTGAACGTGAACATCATGTTGACTGAGATCAATACCAATGTATTTCTTTATTATTGCACTTACATTCAACACTGATTCTCTAGCAATTTCACCTAATTTACCTGTAGCAATTATCTTTCCTTCTTGATTACTGAGTGCAGGTGTTACTTCTGCTTCAACATTCATGATAATTCCACTTGAAGTTCCCAATACTGCTAAAGCGTTTACTCTACCAGTAACTGCTCCTTCATTGAGGATAATTTGATAGGAACGTCGATGCTCAATGAATTTTTCAGCAAGTTGTTGTTCCAATGGACCAGCAAGACTTCTAGCAACAAGAACATGTTCCGTTTTAGTAACTGTTGAATTTTTTTCTCTAGCAACGTCACCAGCTGCTCGGATGAGACCACCCATATCTCTAAACATCAAGGTCAAACTATGCTTCTTACTTGCACGTCGTCTAAATTCACGAATGACTTCCTCAACTGCCTCTTTAGTAAAGTGAGGAATTCGTCCGTCTTTTGAAACTTCTTGTGCTACAAACCTAACAATTTTGTTTCGGTTTTCAAGAGTATCAGGCATAAAGTGATCCATATAAACTTCGTAACCATAACCACGGATTCGTGATCGTAAAGCAGGATGCATATTTTCCATTGTTGGAAGGTTTCCAGCTGCAATGAGTACAAAATCACAAGGAACTGGATCTGTTCGAACCATAGCTCCACTGCTAAGCTCACTTTGACCAGTGATTTGGAATTCTTTTTCTTGCATTGCAGTAAGTAATTGCTGCTGAGTTCTCATTGCTAGAGTACTTATTTCGTCACAAAAGAGAACACCTTTGTGAGATTTATGAATTAGACCAGATTCAACCCGTTCATGAGCAGGAGTACCTAACCCACCAGATTGGAATGGATCGTGACGCACATCGCCTAAAAGAGAACCTGCATGAGCTCCTGTAGCATCATTGAAAGGAGCATGAGTCTGTTGACTGGTATCTACTAGCAACTTTGGTACAAGACTCTCAGACCGGCTCCGCATTTGACCCATAATAAGAAATGCGAAAAATGAAACGAAAATACCACCAAGGACAAGTGTTGGTCTTTGGTCTGGATTACTAACGGGTACTAGAATTACATATAACATGATGGCTAGTGGAATTATTAGACTGATAATCATTCTCATGTTTTGTCCCTTAGCAGATTTTTCTTGATAACGATCTATAATTCGTCTGCCTTCACTAGAACCAACAGTCACGATTTTAGGGGTATTTGGATCCTTTCTATTAGGAACACAAAGAATGTCTTCTAAATCTTCTCGAGGTAATAACTCTGCCATTGCAGCACCTAACATGCTCTTACCAGTTCCAGGATCACCAATTAGGAGGACATTTCTTCTTTGTATTGCAGCTTTATTGATTAAATCAACTGCACGTTTCTGACCTAATACTTGGTCGATCAATCTAGTTGGAACAGGGATTTCAGCAGTGGTTTTGATATTAACATCTATCAAAGGTTCGTCCAGTACTCTCGAGCTAGATTTTTTTGTTTCAGGTTTGCTCATTTTAATCTCTCAATCGTGATTATTAGGGGAGATTCCATCTGTTACATAGAACAAATTTACTCGTTAAATTACACTTCAATCAATAATTAGCTTGTTTTTCTTTTAAAGACTAACAATAGTTTGATTATTTTCTATGCTTAATCAATTGATAATTTCAATTTGTCAATTAGAATTAAAAAGGTGACTAAAAAAACGATTTTACTATTTTTATATCCATTTGCATTATTTTTCTTCCTTTTTTCTCAAAACTTAATTATCAAAGCAATATAAACCTTTTAAGTTGATATGTGTCAACCCAACAGGTGAGCACTAATTAGTGCTTAGATTAAGAAGACGAAAAGAAACCTAACAAAGGTGATTAAAAAAATGAAATTTAGTAAAGCAAAAACAATTGTCCTTGTTGGGACAATAATAGCGCTATTTGTTGCTAGTTCAATTGCTGTTCAACCTATGAACACAGATGCAATACAACCTGTTTTTACATTAGTAGCTAAGACAAATGGCGGAGGAGTTAGACCTGACTATCTAAACTTCTTGAAACAACACCTTGCTAGGATTGGGATCACTGTTGATGTTATTGTCCAAGATTGGCCAACCTTTGTGTATGAATTGATCATATACAGAGACTTCGACATTTGTTATGTCGGACTTCAAGGTGGTGGTGCTGATCCTGATTTTACAGGTGTGTACGATGAAAATGGTTCATTGAATCTCTTTGGATATGATACTTCTATGGACTGGGACGATGAACTGGGAACTGGAAAGAATGAATGGTATATGAAACAAGGAACTGTCATTATGCCTCCGGACTCAGAAGAAAGAGTAGAGCATTACTGGGAATGGCAGCAATACTTAATGGATGAAATATGCCCATTACAACCAACTTTTGCACCCAAAAATTACATTGCATTATGGGGTAATCTAGAAGGATATAATTTCTCTGACGGATTGGTCCAATCTTGGGGCAAAATGTTTTGGGACGGAAGCCATACTGGACAACAAAATCCAAATGAAATTGTTATTACAGATGCAGCTTGGTCTGATCTTAACCCATTGTTCCAAGATGATACTTCATCAGCTAGGATAAGCACTGCTACAATGGATCCTTTGATTTGGTACGATGCTGACTTAAGCGTTTGGCCACATTTAGCAGACTCTTATGAAATGATTAACGATACTCACCTAAGAATTCACGTCCGTGATGGTATCGAATGGCCTGATGCTGGTGGTTTTACAAATCAAGGATTTGACATCCATGATGTTTACTTCACCTTCTTCGCTTGGAAGTATGTATCCAACGATAAACACTTATGGGATTGGGTTAAAGAAATGAAGATAATTGATGATAATACATTGGATGTATTCATTGATGGTGATCCTGATACACCTGAAAATGAACCATATGCTCCATTCTTACCTGCAATCTCAACAAGAATTTTACCAGAACACTATTTGAACCAAACACAATTATCAGATGGTGTTACACCAGACATTCTTGATGATTCTTGGAATACCTTTGCTACAAACTGTTTCGGAACTGGTCTCTTCGAGATTAGTGCTTTTACAGAAGGTGTTGAAACAATTCTAACTATTAACGAGGATTGTTGGAGATTAGATCCAGACCTTATAGATGATAAGGACCTAAATTGGGACGAAAGATTTGGGGATTTCTCAGGCGGACTTAATCAACTACGAATCAGAATTATACCTGACCTTCAAACCGCTCTATTAGAGTTTGAAGCAGGTAAAGTAGACATATATGGAATCACCTGGAACTCAGAAAAAAGATATGAGCTCATAGAAGACCCAGATTTTGATGTTCAAAGTGATACTGTTTATTCTTACGGATTCTATGGTTATAACATGAGAGAGAGTAGAGACCACATAGGTAGTAGAGATCCTTGTCCTTTAGATGAAAGTATGACTATAGGTTTAGCTGTCAGAAAAGCTATTTCCTATGCAACTGATAGACAAGAAATCAATGAAGTTGTACACAGAGGTGAATATACAATTTCTGATACTCCACTCTATCCAAAGATGGGTGTCTGGAATAATCCAAACATTGTCAGATATAACCACGACCTTGACAAAGCAAGATACTACATGACTATTGCAGGATACAATGTTGATTATACAATACCAAATCCAGGATTTACTTACTGGATGACTTTCTCAGCAATAGTAATCGTTGCAGCAGTTTCAGTCTTTAGTATTAGAAAGAAGAAAAAATAAGTCATCAAATCTATTCAGAAAGCAGGGGTTCATTCCCTGCTTCTTTTTCTTATAGAAAATTGAAGTAATTAGAAAAATACTTGAACCTATTTTGAGGTTTATAGATGTACATTACTGGAGTTCAGACAGGTGAAGAAGAAACAATTACTTACCATAGGAATTCTTACGCTTATCATATTAAGCTCAATACCTACTTTAGTTAACAAAAAAGGGTTGGATATAAGTCCAAGATTAGCAAAGGGTATAGATTTTGAGAGCTCTGTTACTCTTATTGCTTATGAGTATCATATAATTTCACTCTCTATTTCCAAAGGTCAAGCTATAAGTGGTGATTGGGAGGCTACACCAGCAGATGTTGTTTCACCTGCTTTTCTAGTTTTTATTGTTGATTCAGAAAATCTTGAGATATGGAAAGCTAGCAGTAATTTAACCCAAGCAGTGAGTAGAATACCAGCAAGTGACTTGCTGTATTTGTATGATCCATTATTGAGAGTTGATGATATCCCTCTTGATAATCGTCGTAGTGGTACCTTTCAAATCAAGGTACCCTATACTGACAATTGGTCTTTGGTTCTCTATGCTGGTCCAACAGCTATACCATTGATATTCAGCTGGCACATTTCAGTAGTTGAAGGCAGATTACTTGATATTGTACTTTATTCTTTGATTGGAACCTTCGTTATTGTAGCAATCACTCTTTTCACAGTGAAAGTTCTAAAAGATAAGAGAGTCTCTTATGAAGATGAACTGGAAAAGATTAGAAAAGAAGAGGCTGAAAGAGAGGAACAAGTTCTTCAATTGGAAGAGCCAAACGAAGACTATTAAAATTCAAGTTTCAAATTTAGAAGTGAGAGTTAATTGTCAAATAGCAGTTTAAATATGTCATCCTCTCCTTCCGAGATAAATCGTAACTTATGTCAAAAATGTCAAGGTTTTCGAAAATTATGTGGGAAAGGAATTTGTCCCATTCTTGTTAAAGCAAAATCAATTGCTGAAATTCAAAAGACTTTTTCTAAAACGGATTTTTTCGGTGCTTCACCTCCTAGCTTTTTCGTAGGTGAATATGGTTATCCTAAAGTTTCTATTGGTCCATTGGTTCCACCTTTGGCTTCTGTAGATACTTCTATTTATGATGCAGAAGAAAAGTGGATTTTCAAAACAATGGATGAAATTTTAGGTTATAGAACGTCACTTGTAAGAGGAAAGAAAGCTGTCAAAGTTAAAAGTGCAAGAGATCCAAGTAAACTTTTAGAAATCACTCAAGAATTAGTTATGTCAAGCAAACCTGTAGATACTGAGATGTCTTTCATCAAGCGTCCAAAACTGGACATTGATTTTTCACCTCGAGTTGCTCCCTCCGGTCCATCTGGAATTATAAAGAAAGCACAACTAACTGAAAACCCAAAAATCCCTCGAGTTGTGGATAAGGTGGTGAGTGATACTGATTTGAAAGCTGTAGGGGGAGTAAAGAAGCTTTACGATGATAAAATAAATCAAAGACATATAACACGAATGCTTTCAGCAGGGTTATTTGGAATAAAGAAAAATCGCAGATTGGTTCCAACAACTTGGTCAATAACTGCTGTTGATGATATTTTAGGTAAACGATATTGGAAGAAGATTCTAAACAAAGATTGGATTAATAACGTTCGTATTTTTAGTCATAAAGCGCTTGGGAATTTAGTGGTCATTTTCTTATATCCTTCTGGATGGATGTTTGAAGCTTTTGAGTACTGGTTTATAGGTTCAGGAGATGCCATGGCTATAGATTGGGAGACTTGGAAAGGTCGAAAAATCTATGCCAAAGATGTTGCTGGCGCATATTATTGCACAAGGTTACAAGTCTTGGAATATCTTGAATACATTCAAAGACAAGCTGGTTGTTTCTTATTTATGGAAGTCGATAAAGAATGGATACCAACTGGTGTTTGGAGATTTAGAGAAATTGCTAAAGAAGCATTGAAAAAGAGACCCCTAGTTTTCGATACTATGGACCAGGGATTTGCGGAACTGAAGAAGATTATACAGTATCCTCTCAAGAAATATCTGGAGAAAAGTAATACTTACAAAATTATTAAATCACAAAGAACTCTTGAAGATTATTTCCCGAAAGATATTCATGGATAAAAAAAAGAAAAGAAGAAAGAGGATTAATCTTATTTCTTCCTCTTTTTACTCATTCTATATGACATTGCTTGAACACGATCTGCAGCACTAGCTTTGCCTAAAGCTTCTTCCGCCATAATTTCATCCATTTCAGCTAGCTCATTAGCAAGATATTCTTGTGCTGCTGCAGCAGCTGGAGCAACTCTGGACAAATTGGTTTGCATTTTGGCCATCATATCTTTACTCTTCTTGCGGTCTTTTTGCATGACTTGGGCAGCTCTTTGAACTGTATAGTCAGCAATTAGATCAGCATCCAAACTTTTCTCAAGCTCTTCTTTTAACTCGGAAACTTCTAATACTTGCTCAATGACCCTAATTCGTTCATTATCATCTTCGTCTTTGTAACGAATTTGGACTTGAACTGGAACTTTCTCACGATCTTTGACTTTCTTCTTAGGTTTAAATTCAAAAGATATAGATCGTGATTTTGTTAGACCACCTAACGAAATGTCTTCTCCTCGTTTGTAGCTTAAATCTCGAGTTCCTGCTCCACTAACAGTTGAAAGCTCTAACACATCTGGTACGATAATTTTAATCCTTGCATTACGACCAATGATTTCATCACCAGCAATTAGACCAAAACTATCTGCGAGTTCTGAAAGATCTGCATAGAACAAATCTCCGCCAGTAATTTCTGGCATTTGAGCTAGTGATTTAAGTTCTAGTGAACCTTCACCTGCAATTCCAACTAAGTCAAGAACTATACCATTCTTTTTCATTTCTTCAGCAATCATTTGATAGAATTTCCTTCCTTCGGGGCTTGCACCAGAAAGGCTACCTATTCCCTCGTTGGCCATACCATCTGTAAGCATGAGGACTCTACCTGTTCCTGCTGAAAGTGACATAATTCTAGCTGCAACAACTGCTGGACCTAAAGCTGTTGAACTTAAGGCTTGCATCTTTTGGATTGTTTTTTGCCAGTCTTTTGCAGTTGTCTTCATAGTCATTTTTGGTAATTGCTTTTTCACCCAACTATTATTAGCAACTTGTTTTTCGATAGCTTTAACATCATACAGTGTGTCTCCACTGAGGGTTTCAACTACTTCTCCATCTGGAGAGTAGATTCGTAAAGAACTTTCAAAGGTTACCATGCCAAATAATGCATCTTGTTTTGTTTTGGAATAAGCTTTCAGAGTTGAAATTAGACTTTGTTTAACTCCTTCTAATTTCGATCCACTCATTGATCCGGAAACATCTAAAGCAGCAATTAAGGAATTGCCTTTTTGTAAACCTGCTCCAAATCCAGGTTTGGTTGTGTCAGGAGGAATCAACCAACCAGCATATGCATTGATATTGTTTGGCAAATCTTTAGGATCGACTACGTTGACTTTTCCGCAGTATGTACAATTAAAGTATGTTCCAATCTTTGCGTCTGTCTGAACGGATTTCACATCAGTGAGTATTGCCCCACAATTCGCGCAAACGATTGGTTTCCCCTTAATGTCTGGTTTCTCTTCATCGAATTCGCTAAATGAGACTTCGCCGACAAGGGGTATGTCTTCTAAGAGTTTCTCGCTTGCTGGTATTTTGTCACCAGTTGAGAACCTCATTCCTTTATATTTAGTCATTATTCATCACGTTTCGTTCTTTTTCATCAGTTTTTTTAGTTTGACTTTGAGACATACGAGTCTTTTCCTATTTAAACCAATCCTTTTTTGAAAAAAAGTAAAAAAAAGAGTATTAACAGTCCCACAGAGTGATTTATTCTTTATCCAGTTTCCTCAACTTTTTCAGTTGATTCATCACCAGAGGGCGAATCACGTGTCCCTTGTGGATTGAGCAGAGGTCTCACAGACTTACTCACTCCTTCAGACTTTCTTGGCAAGAAAATCATCCTAACGATTTCTGAATTCAATTTAGAAGCATCAACAGAAGGCAAAGAAGCTTCGCATTCAGAACAAATGACTTTTCCCTTCCTATTCTTACAAGTCATTAATTTATGACAATTGCTACATGCTTTTAACACCCAATACTTTAAGGCAATGTTTATCGCCCCATTGACATCAGCATGATACTTTAATCCGCATGTTTTGCACTCTATACTTGCTTGTGAAGGTCTAACTGTGTCTTTACTACCACACCTATGGCATGTTTTCGAAGTCCAAGACTCATTAATTTGACAGATATTTTTAACGCCTAAAGTTAAGCATTTGTAAGAAATGTTTTGTGAGAGTATTGAGAACGGAAAACTATGAATCATTCCTCGATACTTCTTTCCTTTACCATTGCCTCTTCGAGCTGAAAACCTTAAACCTTTTAGTCTCCCAAGAACTACATGTGTTTCATATCCTTGTTCAACACAGTCTTTCGCTATCAAAGCAACTTTCTTTGCTATTCTATGACATCCTTCTTTTGTTAAAATTGCAATTTTACCACTTATTTGCTTAAGTTCTTTCCTCGCGTTTTGTCTTTCATTACCAACAAGTGTGTCTTTCATGTTTTGCAAAACTTTTCTGCGTTGAGTTAAGTTAAATTTTCTTCTTCGAATATCTGGTTCTTTAAAGAAGAAAATTCGGTCTTGAGTTAATTTCTTTTGTTCAATTAAGACGACAACTGTTGCATCAATCTTGCTCCCTAAGTCTACTCCAATGATTGCTTTCTGTTCTTCTCCAGTATTTCGAGTAATTTCTTTCTTTATTCCCGCATGAAATTCCCATCGTTTCTTTCTTATGTTTTTTATAATTTTTCCACCTGTAAGTTTACCTTGATTTAATTCGGTTAAGTGATAATCACTACAGATTAATTCCAATTCTATTGGTTCTCTTTCTTTCAATGTAGAGAGTTTAATGAAGAGTTTGCCATGTTCTATTTTGTATGGATATCTAACGCCATCTTTCATGTAACCTATTAGATTCTGATTAAATCTTAGGTAAGCAGGGATTTTTCTTGGTTTCATGTTCTGACTTTGAAACGGTTTAGAAGGTCGATTCTTCATTATTCTTCGCCAAAGAGCAGTTTGGAGGAATTCTTCTATTTCCTTATCAAAATCAGTTTGGGAGTCAATTATTTCACCATTATCTTTTACAAAGACATCTGAAAGCTTTGAAAGAAAAACTGAATAATAAACCGATTCTTGATGTTTCACCCATTTACGGAGTCGTGTTTTATAACCACGCCATAAACTTAAAGCTCGTCTCCCACAGCATTGCAAATCAACTGTGTTTAAACCCGTTATTTCCTTTAGATCAAATTCTACTTGAGGATGATTCTTTGTAGAAATTGTTAAGCAATCTAATCGTCCCTCTGCCCCGTATGTATTCGGCATGATTGTTTTTTCTTCACGCTCAATGATTTGATTATACAGTTTGATTGCAAATGTATGTCTGGCTGTAAGTCTGTTCAAAATAGATTCTTGTTGCACATCGGTTTTGATTATAAACTTCAGAGTTTTTGTTATTGTTTTTTGAGCAGACATTTCCTTCACTTTACTATTTCTTTATGGTTACTTTATGGTTGTCATAATATTTATATTTTATGGTCACTATAAAATAACTTGGTGGAAAGCAATGCCAGTTGAATTTAGACGAAAAGTAATAGACAACAGCGGAAGTCTAACAGTGAATATTCCTTATGAAATCGCCCAGCAATTAGGAATTAAAAAAGGCGATATAGTAATCGTAACATTGGAAGATAGTCACTTCAAAGGAAGAAAAGCTTAATTTAATACTCATATTTTGCTTCTTTTAATCTTACCAAAAATTACTTTGTACTATTATTAAATCTAATTTTACTTTATCGTCAAAAGAAATTAATTCTGTGGAACCTATAAAATAAAGAGAGAGAAAAAATTATTTTTGCTATCTTTAGCAAAGACAATCAAATAATCTTTATAATTAATTTAGTGAGAAGGAAAAAATGGTAAATGATAATTCAAAAATCTCTTTGAGATAGATTTCTATTATAACGCTTCCTGAAGTATTTTTTGCGAAAGATCTTCAAGTAAGTTATAATCAAGTGAGTCTATGATTTCTTTGATTTTTTTATACGATAATTCGTACATTTTTTTAGTACCATCTCGTTGAAAAGTTACAATGCCACATTCTCGAAGTATCCGAAGATGTCTTGAAACTAATGGTTGAATTATATCTAATTGTTCAACGATTTCACAAACACATTTCTCACTATCTGCAATGAAATCTATAATCTCAAGTCTAATTGGGTCAGCTAATGCTTTGAAGAATTTCACTTTTATAGATTTTTCATTTTGCATTACTAAATTCATAAGAAAGAGCTAAACATAACAATATTTAAATATTATTATATTGTTCATGACGATAGACAAGAATAATTATGCGAAGAGAGTTTTTCTGATGACAGAAGCAAAAAAAATCGGTTTTGCATTGTGTGTTTGCACGGGAAAGTGTCCAGGATTTGAAAAAATGGATATGTGGGATTTTATTAATAGAGTAAGAATTGAACTGCCTGTTGAATATGCATTTATTCATCCCCAATTATGTGAAGAAGATGGTGACAGGTTTTTCGATGATTATTTAAGGGAGGATCGAAAATACATGATAGCTGGGTGTGCACCAACAATGCAATACAAGTTATTTAGAGATGCGTTTAAAGAAAGAGGATTAGACGTCAAGAAAAATTTAGTGCCCTTAGATATTAGGGACATGACAACTGAGGATGCTTTTCAATTAGTAGAGAAAACTCTGAAAGAATTAGGTGCTGAGTAGATTATGGCTGAAAAATATGACTCTACAACTGCTACTTTCATGGGAGTACCCAGAAAAGAGATTCCTTGGTGGCCAACAATAGATTATGCTAAATGCAATTTTTGCATGGATTGTGACAAGTTTTGTCCTCACAAAGTTTTCGAGAAACATGAAGATAAAGAAAAGAAGTTAGTAGTTGCAAATCCCTATAACTGTGTTGTTTTTTGTAGAGCATGTATGAAATTATGCGAACCTGATGCATTGATTTTCCCTGAAAAGAAAGAAATAACAGCTTTGATAAAAAATATACGAAATAAAAGTGAAAACAATGACTAAGAAAGTTTCAGTATTACCTTGTTGTGGGATCAATAAAACTGTGGGATTAGTAACAACAGAGATCGGTTTGAAACTCAAGGAAATAAACCGTTCTATTGAGTTAATATCACCAGCAACATTAAGTGTGGATCAAAAACGATTCCAAGAGTTGATCCTTGAATCACAAGTTATCGTTATTGATGGATGTGCAACACGTTGTGCCACAAAGCTACTTGAAAATGGGCAATATACTAAAGTAAAAAGAATCTTTATTCCGGAGGAAAGTAAGAAATATGAATTTCGTCTTGGAAAAACCTTGAGATTATCAGGAGAAGGAAAGAAATTCGCAGAAAAAATAGCGAAACGAATTTTAGACGAATTGAAAAAGGAAGCTGAACGGGTTAAAGAACCAATAGTAGAACGTGATTTTGGAACAATAGATTATTTTGAAGTAACGTATGATAAATATCATTTTCGAGTACCAAAAGCAGGATACTATTTCAGTGAAAATGATTGCTGGGTAAAACAAGAAGGAGAAAAAGCACTCTTAGGAGTAACAGATTATCTTCAAAATAAATCAAGTGACATATTATTCGTTGACTTACCAGAAATTGGTAAAGAAGTGGAGCAATTCGATGAAATAGTGAATTTTGAATCAGTGAAAGCATTGCTCTCGTTAATAAGCCCGGTATCAGGAGTTGTAAGCGCTATTAATGGAAAATTGGAGGAAGAACCAGATTTACTAAATAATGATCCATATGAGCAAGGGTGGACAATCGAAATAACATTGACAGATTTTGATGAGGAAAAAGAGTTGTTAATGGATGGAAAAACCTATTTCGAGTATATGAAGAAAAAAATAGAAGAAGAACTATGATAGGATGAAAGAAAAATGACCAAGAAAGTGTATATAATACCTTGTAGTGGAATAGGAAAAGTCTATGGAAGTATTTGTAGACAAGCAGCGTATAGAGTAGGGAATGACCTGAAACCCGGAGTAACAGCAATTGAATGTTTACCACTTATAGTTAAAGGGAAAAAAGAGGTAGTGGATGAACTCAAGAAGAACAAAGTAATAACACTGGATGGGTGCACCGCATTGTGTGCGTATTATGACGTGGTAAATGTCATCGGTGAACCAGATGCCCAGTTCTTATCAACATCAGTAGTACAAAAAAATCGTGATTTGAAACCTGAACCGACTATTTACCCCTTAGGGGAAAACGCTAAGGAAGTGATGGAAATTTTTGCTAAAGAAATTGCTGAGAAAGTAGGTGAATTAGTAGATGGAGAAAAGTAAACTAATCTTAAATACCAAACCGAAAATTGGGTTAATTGCTTGTAGTGGAGAAAATTTAGTAGAAGGAACAATAACTCGAGTTGCAACAAGAATCGTAGTAGAAAAACTGCGACCACAGATAACAACTATTCTTTGCCAACCACTCTTTATGGCAGGAGATATAAAACACAAAGGCGGAGGAAAGGAAAGGGAATTTGCTAAAATACACAAGACAATTACTGTAGAAGGCTGTGAAGAAGCATGTGGCAAAATAGCAGTTGAGAGATATAGTGCTCCAGCTGCTGCAACAATTTATATTCAAGATATTATGAAAAAATATCCTCAGTTAAAACCAGAATCCAAAGAAGAGCTCGATGAAGATGGTTTGAAACTTGCAGAGATAGTTGCAGAGGAAATAGCAACTACAATTGATGAATTATATAATTCTCAGTAGTTTTAACTCAATTGTGAAACAACTTGAAATGATGAAAATGCCATATAATCAATTTTTTCCAGCAAATTATAGAATAGTCAAAGTAATATAGGTTTTGAGAAAATATTTAGTTAGGCAATGCTAAGTTGTACAATCAAGAAATAGAAGGGATACTCCCATCTAAGTAACTATTTCTTCAATTGCTTGTTCCTTCTTGGTTTTTATCTTGTGCTTCCAGAAACCTTTCTTGTTTAACCATTTGCCAAGATAAATCAAACTAAGCATGATAGGTACTTCCCAGAAAAGACCCATGGTGGTACCAAGAGCAGCTAAAGCACTAATACCAAGAGCAGTTGCAATGGCTATTTCGAAATGACTCGAACTGCCAATGATCGTTGTAATAATCGCTTCACGGTATTGAAGTCGGAATAATTTGGTAATTAACAAATTCAAACCAACAACAATGAAAAATCCGATGAGCAGTGGTGCGGAAACTAATAGCAATTCCAATGGATAGTCAATCAGTTTATTACCATTAATAGAAAAGAGAATGATCAATGTGCTAAGAAGAGCAACGATAGAAATTTTGCCCACAACCGGACGATATTTTGTATCAAACCATTCCTTACCTTTTGCTCTTACTAAAAGCATTTTACTTAAAAGTCCAAGAAGTAGTGGAGCGCCAATAAAGATGGATACAGTGATGAATAACATTAATCTATCAATGCTCAAACTCCCAATTCCTATTAATAGTGAAACAATGGGAACGTAAAGAAACATAATTGATACAGTATTAATACTCGTGTTTATCACGTTTTGTTCTAGATTACCTTTGGCAAGTGATCCCCAAACTAAAACCATGGCAGTACAGGGACTTGAGCCTAACAAGATAACAGCAATAATTAAATCAGGGTTCCCAGGAAGAATTAGATAGGCTAAACCAGCTGCAACTAATGGAGCTATTATCCAATTAGAAAATAATGCAATAATTATTGGTAACGGGTTTTTACCGAGTTTTTTCACTTCTTTGAATTGAAGATTCAGCATAGCTGGATACATCATGAAGAACAAGCAAATACCAATAGGTATATTGATGCCTATCCCACCTCTCCACGATTCAAACAAATTCCAATTGCTTAGTGTTTCACCAAATTGTGGTAAATAAACAGATAGGAGAATTCCAATGCCCATACATAGTGCAACCCATACTGCAAGGAGTTTCTCAAAAAAACCTAATTTGTGTTCTTCAACAGCAACTATTGGTTTTGTTTCCTCAGCTTGCTCCTCACTGGTACTGGTAATTTCTATTACTGTATTTGTTTCTTCTATGCTATTATTCATTTCAATCACTCAGAAGGATTATATCAGCAGCTTAAACAGGTTCATATATAAAAAAAAATTTATATAAAAACTTTTTTATGTGTTGTTGAAATTAATATACTAAAGAACAGAAAGAACTCAAAAACATTCTATCGCTTTTAAAACAAAAGAAGTGAAGAAAAGAACAAATTGGGAAAACAACTCACTAAAAAATTGAATAACTATTGATAAATATAATAGTAAAAGAATTTGAAGTAAAGGAAACTAAAAAAACATCATGAGGTTATGACTTTAATGTCTACAAAAAAAACAAACATAAAGACTTTATCTGCTGAGAAAGAGTCATTATTTGAATGCGGGATTATTGATAAACCTATTGAGTATTTTAAAAAAGAATTAGGATTCTTAGATGATGAGAGAGTTACAAGATTGCTCAATTTAATATCTAATCCATATCGACTTAAAATCCTCTTTCTTCTCCTTGAACAGGATGCATTTTGTAATTGTAATTTTCAAGAAATTCTTGGCATTCAACAAACGCTAATATCACATTATCTACGTGAGTTACGGGAAAACGATTTGATTACTTTTGAGAAGATAGGGAAATGGCACTACTATTCGTTAACAGAAGAATTCCGTCCGTTTGTTTTTAGATTAAAAAAATTCTTATTTACGATTCCCAAATAATATTAGCAACGGAACTATTATTTTTGATCTTGAGGAGGAATTTCAGTCTGTAACCGTTTCAATCTGATAGGCGAGATCACAGGGGGTTAGCATCCCTTTCTCATGGTAAGAATAAAACCACTCCAGAAGTGGCATTATGGCTTTGCGTAATGATTTTCCTTTATCTGTTAACGAGTATTCAACATGTGGAGGTATTGAGTCTTTTGAGTCCCTGTAAATGATCTCTGCTTGTACTAATTCCTTTAATCTATCAGACAAAACCTTAGAATTTATCTCTCGTAATTTTTTCTTTAGTTTACTAAATCTAATTGTTGTAGTGTTCCCTATTGCATTAACAATTAGTAAAGACCATTTTTTACTTACAATATTCATTATATTACATAATGGGCAAATCATTTTTTCTTCTTTAATCAGAATCACTTTCCAAATGAATACTTAGTTTCCAATTAGATACCACCATTTTAAATACTTATCGAAACTTAGTTACTTTTAGTAACCATTCAGTATGGAGTCTTTTACTCATGGGTCATAAATTTGAAATATTCACTGCGGGTTGTTCTCTTTGCCAAACAGCAGTAAGACAACTAAAAGAAGCAGTATGTGAAAAGTGTCAAGTCATTGAATATAATCTAAATCAATCAGCTGAGGCAGTTGTATTAGCAAAGAAATTCAGCATTAAAGCAGTTCCTACCATTGTTGTGGATGGGAAAATAAAGATTGAAGGCATTCCCTCCACTGAAGCAATTAAAGAAATAATTTCAGATGTTTAGCTTCTTACGTTTCTTCATCATATTCAATTTCACATAAGCTTCTTCGAGAATCCCCACACGCCAAGGAATCAGAAGACCACGGGCGTGGGCTTCCCGAGGGTTGAAGCGTTCAGCGGTTCTCCTTGGATTTTTCTTCTCTTTTTGCTTTGAATCATTAATTAGAAGCGTCGTTTTAGTTCTTGTGCGTTCCTCCATTTTTTTCTGCGGTCTTTTTATGCTCTCCTCTCTATTCTCTGTTAGGTAGTGATTATGACTGATTCAAAAACTCATGACCTTCTCATTGATTAGCGAATGAGAAAGATGATCCTAAAATCCCTCTTGCTCCCTTTAAGCGGTTCATTAAAATCTATGCTGAAGGGAAATATGTCTCTGACGAAGCATCTGAAGCTCTGCAGGATGTCTTCTACGAGTTCGCTGAGGAAGTAATAGTGGTAGCTGATACAATTGCTGACTTAATGAAGCGGAAAACCATCAAAGGAGAAATGATTCGGAAAGCTTACAACATTATTCGGAAAAAAGAGAAATAATGCTCTTTACTTGTTTTGATGACTATACACACCAAGTCGTTCTTTAAACAAGTTTAGTGCAGAATATGGTTCGATGAAACAACGTTGTAACTTAAGTGTACGACCTATTAATTTGTTTAATTGTTTGTAGGTAGCAATCGCGTTCATTGCTTTCTCTTTGTCTCGCACGAAGGGAACGAACACAACGTAATAGCCAGTTCCTTTTCTCCCAAGATACTTTTCCATAGTCAGTAATCGTTTAATGAAAACCGATTGATCATATTGTTCACTCCCAGTATGAACTTCCTGCCACAAGTATTCTTCTTGTCCGTGGAAATTCATCCAGTAACAATTATCAGCAACATACTGCCCACTGCCATCCCAATGAGGAACGGTATACTTTGTAGGATTAACTTTGCGTAGCACACTTGAACCTACTCCCTGTTGTAACTCTTTCGTACACATGGAAGCAAAATAATTATGAGGAGGATACTTCGCTCGGAAATTCCTTTGCAGTAATTGATATTTCTCTAAGGGATAACTGTACAGGTATTTCTGCTTTGCTTGCCGTGCTGGAACGGGGTACGCTCGAAGCAAACCCTTTCTGAATAACCACAAACCATACTTCCGAACGCCTACGCGATATTCTTTGTTGGCATAACTACGATTGCTTGAATACTCCTTTTCTTTCACTAAGTGCTTAGCAAAGCTTTGGACACTAATGTCTTTCAGTAACCAGTCCCACAACTCCTTGATTTTGGTAGCTATTTGCTCAGCGGAAACGAGGGTGTAATAATCTTGGACCTTGAAGGTTTGTAACCAGAGAACCAAGTCTTGCTCCTCAGTCGAGAGAAAACGTTTGGGATACACCTCGAAGTTTGGATAACTATGAGTGAGACTATCAGCCCAACGACTCTGAGTGGAAAGAACAGTTGTAGACATACAAGAATTCACCAAACAATAATTCACAAGGAACTATAAAAGAAACAAGAAACTACGCAACCAGAAAGGAAAACTGAACAACGAAGGAAAAAAAGAGTGAGTAACGAGAACAAAAAGCCGTTGAAAACTAAGCGAAAAAAGACCAAAAAGAACGAAAAACAACCGAAAAAAAAGAAAGCAACCAGCGGTTGAGAACTCTAATGGAAAAAAACAACAGTTGAAGAACCAAACAAGGAAGAAACCCTAAGAGAACCCACAGAATTGGCAGTTGAAAAATGTGCCAACTTTTGAATCAGTTTCAATATGTTTTACATTAGTTATGATTGCTCCACAGTTAGAGCAAACAATTGGTTTCCCCTTGATTTCGGGTTTAGCTTCATCTAATTCATTAAATGATATTTCCCCAACAAGAGGAATGTCTTCTAAGAGTTTCTCTGAAGCGGGTATTTTATCGCCCGTAAAGAATTTCATTCCTTTAACCATTGTAATCACTGTCTCAACAAACTCATATTCATATATATAAAGACATGTTTTTGCTAAAATTGTCGGTAGAAAGCGATCTTCAAATCAAAAAAAAGTAAAATTTTATGAGGGCTTAATTTCACCCAGCATTCTTAGCAATCTATGAACTACCTGCTTAAGTTTAGCATTTTTCTCATAATCTGATAAATTATCATCACTTGAATACTCAATTAACTCGTTAAAAGCACCCTTCATAAATTTACGAGAAGCAATTGAACCAGAAATATTCAGAAGTCTTGATCGTAAAGTTTGGATAAGTTCGTAAGTTTTAAGAGAAAGAATACCTTGATCTCGTTTTAGTGCGTATAGCTCTTTACCAGTATCAAAACTTATCTTTTCTTGTTCTGCTAGATTTCTTTCTATTTCTGTTAATTCAGTATCAAGTATATCTCTTGTGAATTTACTTGGGATTTTTCCCATGAAAATGTTGTAATCCTTTGCTAAGGATTTTAATTTTTGGTGTTGTTTTCCACTAACTGAAAAATACAACATTATTCTAGGAGAGCTTTTTATAGTATCAAAAGCATCAATTGGTTCAGCATCTAGTACAGGATCATCATCGGGGATAAATCCACCCTTTAGCTTGTGATCTTCCTCCTCCTGTTCACGTTGCATTAAGAACCTAGTCCGATAATAGTCTAAATCTTCTTCCCATCTTTCGGTTTCAAGAAATTGAATTCCATTTAAAAAGTGTTGAACTTGTTCTTGAAGTGGTTCAGTAGAAGGTCTTTTTAGTTCCTCTTGAAAACTCAGAAATTTAAGGGCTAGGTTTTTTCTCTCCTCTATAAGTAAATCAAGCTTCTCTCTAAGAAAACTCAATGCAGTACCAGATGTTCCATCAGCTTCCCGTAAGCTATAAACTACTTTTTTTGTTTCGTTAAGTTGTCTTTCTCTTTTGTTAGTAGTTTTTAATTCTTCAAGCAATTTTAATCTAACAGGAGTTTCATCAATTTTAGCTGTCAAATAACTTACAAGTTTTTTGAATTGATCATCTTCAAGTTGAATTGAATCAGATAAATTAGTTTGAGTTATTGATAGAAGATTCAAAAGGGCATCTGTTGCAAACAATCTGATTTGATGTTGACCTTTGTCAGATGATTTCTTTTTTTGAGAACGTTTAAACAACTAGATGCACCAAGTTAATTTGTTTATAATATAGGCTTATGTTTCTACTTTCTTCTTTTCTTTTAATTTAATTGTAATGATACTTCCTATTGTCATAAATACAATGAGGATAGGTAACAAAATAAGTGTCATTAATGACCCTTCAACACCTAGCTTTACCTCAGCTATCAAGTTCCATAAGAATATTCCAAAAAGTGTTAGTGAGATAAGAAATCCTATAAGAGGTAGTATGAAGTTTGCCTTTATTTCCTTTCTTAGAATTAAACTAGCTAGAGCAATTACCGCAAATAGCAAGAGGAATATTGAACTCGCTAAATGAGCAATCTGTTTAAGATCAAGTACCAGAGTAAAAATCAGTGTTATTCCACTTATAGTTAGTATGCTGATGAATGGAACTCTACTTTTCTTTGAAACAATTTGAAAGAAATTGGGGAAGATTCCTTCACGAGCCATTACATAGGTTAATCTTGAAGAGCCATACAATGAAGCATTAAATGCACTTGCTGTTGAAAAAAGTGCACCAAGAGTTATGATTATGAATCCTACTTTCCCTAAAACTGGTTCAGCAGCTATTGCTAAAGCATATTCTGCTTTAGTAGGATCATTAGCAAATATCGTATATTTTGTTCCTCCTAGTGCTGTAAAAGCTACTAGAAGGTAGAGTATTGTTGCTATGATAACTGTTCCAAATATAGATCGTGGGATGTTCTTTTCAGGATTCTGAATTTCTTCAGATGCGTTAGGTATTAGTTCCATTCCTTCAAATGCTACAAATAGTATTGATGTTCCTACTACCGCCATTGCAATGCCTGTTCCAATATCTAGCTTGTTACCTTCTGCATCACCGAAGAAAGGTTTCAGATTTGTTGGTGCATTTTTTATGGCTGGATAGATTGTTATTGCAATAAATATTACGAGAATTACTACTTTAATTAGCACAATAATATTTTGTGATTTTCCAGTTTCCTTAACTCCCACTAAATTAATTGCTGTTGATAAAATTATCATTACTGAAGCTAAGACTGATGTCACTATTTTAACAGTCGTTGTAGAAGCACCTTCTCCAAGAATCATATGTGTAAAAAATGATCCAAAAGTATAAGCATATAAGGCACATGATGCTAGATAACCAGTCCATAGTAACCAACCAAAGGCACCACCAAAGTATTTACCAAACGCTTCTCTACAATAGGTATAGCTTCCACCGGCAGATTGGTATCTCAAAGCTAATTTTGAATACGAATAAGCAATGATTATAGCTAAAATTCCTCCAAAAGCAAAGGATAGAATAACTGCTGGACCTGCAAAACCAGCAGCAATGCCTAAAACACTGAAAACACCTCCACCTATCGTTCCACCTAAACCAATGCTCAGTGCTTCTTTGAATCCAAGTTCTCGAGATAATTCTCTTTCAGAGACAATACCTGTTTCAATTGATCCATGTGAGAATGTACTTACTTGTCCTTCTTTCTTTTTTGAAAGTTTAAGAGTTTCAATGTTCTCATCTTTTGGATTAGCCATAGTATTGTCCTTCTTTTGTTTTTGACTTTATTTTGTTTCTTTTTTTTGTTGATTCTTAAAAACTTACGGATTATTCAGAATGTCACATATTATAGAGAATTCATATTTGTTAAC
>JAUVZH010000207.1 GCA_030602675.1 Candidatus Heimdallarchaeota archaeon
AGTTTTTTTTGCTTTATTTTATGATTAGTTTTTTCCTCAAACGAAAACAATAATTAGCATTGCATTAAGAATCATGTAGAAGCTAGTTAGATGGTTCGTTTCACAATGGAAATTGCTTTCATTTCCATTTTCAATTCACACAAAACTAAGAGGAAATCCAGTTGATTCATAAAATAATTGTAATTGATAAGAGAACTACTGTTGGTCAAGTGTTATTTGACAATGGAATAGTTGCTCTTGAAACGGATTTACTAACTGGATTTATTTCAGCTCTTAGTGC
Source organism: Candidatus Heimdallarchaeota archaeon (assembly GCA_030602675.1). GTDB lineage: Archaea > Asgardarchaeota > Heimdallarchaeia > JABLTI01 > JABLTI01 > JABLTI01. The sequence continues at coordinate 281 of JAUVZH010000207.1, forward strand.
TTTTGCTAGCTGTCTAGGAGAGAAATCAATTGAGTTTAAAGGAGCAGATTTAGGCGACCATCGTTTCTCATTGATATCTAGAGATCATTTAGCTTATGCGATTTTCCAAGATCTTTTTGACAATGAACCTTTTGCAAGGATGGCATTAAAAGAAATCATTGACATTTATCATGATGAATTGGCAATTCTCAATTTATCTCTTGAAACAATTAGAAAATCGATTACAACTGAAATAACAGCATTAATTGAAACAGAATATTTTCCTATTGGTATTTTAAAAAATATTAATAATGAAATTGAGGATATAATTGAAAGTTCAGAATACAATTTTGATTTATTGTTTTTATCTAGTATTACTAATGGTATTATCCAAATTTGGCGTCGACCTATTAATCCAATAATTATGAGACAATTTTTAGATATAATTTCAAAAATTCCCTTAGAAATGAGTTGGTTAGCAGAAGGGAAGACATCGAATTATGGATTTGTAGATCTAAATGATGATGAAATTGAATTAGAAGCTTGGATGATTAAACGAGTTAGCATTACAAATTACTTTATTGCTGGGAGAGCAATAGCTAAAGGAAATCAAACACAGAAAGGATTTTCAACTGAAATATCTACAGTCTTTGATAAAATCTCATCACTTATTGAAAAATCATTAGAAAAAGAGTGGATACAAAAAGCTAAAATAGATAATGGATTTTAAACAATAATCAAGTTTATTCAGAAAATTTTAAGAAAAATAAATCCCATTTTTTATTAAGCCCTATAATTTATTAAGTAACTGATTAATCGAATTGATTTAACAAATGAGGAGTAATTCATGTCAAAATCTGAGAACATTAAGAAACTCTTAGAAAATGGTTTAGACGCACTAAAAAAGAACAAAAATGATAAAGCTATTACTTTTTTTGACCGTGTAATTGAAGTTGAACCAAATAATACCATGGCTTGGAATAATAAAGGAGTAGCTCTAAGGAAAACAGGCAAGTTAAATGATGCTCTTAATTGTTATAACAAAGCATTAAGTATAGATTCTGATTTATCTAGAGCATTGTTAAATAAAGCAAGAGTATTAAAAATCTTGAAGAAATTTGATTTGGCATTATTTACTTATGAAGATATTCTGGAATTGGATCCTGAACATGTAGAAGCAAAAGAAGAAAGTGAGAGAGTAAGAGCTTTATTATCTAGAAGAGTACAAATCAGTTTAGATGATCAAGAGAAAAGCCAAAAAGAGAAAGATGAATTAAATCTTCTAAATGAAAGAAAACAGGAGCTTGTTGAATTTCTAGAGGAATCACGTAAAAGTATTAGTGATTCTGTTGATAAAGTAACTGAAATTTACACTTCAGGAATAAAAGAAGAAGCTATCGAACATAGAGATAGAATTCAAAATGCATTGATTTCCTTCAATGAGCAATTACAAACTAGGATTAATAATATCAGCGATGAATTCACATTGCTTGATTTTGAAGAGGAAAATCGAGATTTAATAGATACTTGGAATGTTTTCAAAGATAAGAAAATAGGAGAACTGAAGAATCTCAACTAATTAGAATTCCATTTTCTGATGTTACCACTTTTTTTAAAGCTTGAATCCTATGAATAATTGTTACTATAATAAAGAATTTCAAGAAAAAAACCATTGCTTTCCATATTATGCTTGTATAGCTGAGGGTAATACTGGGGTAGTAAGCTCAAATTACTTCTTTTTAAATATTGTAATCGCTGAGGAATATCTACGAATATATCATTTGGCGCAAAAACTGGGTTAAGTTGTGTCGGATGGTGAGGAGACAGTTTGACTGTCTGCCGAGGTGAACAAGGTTTGATGAGATTATTAACGGTACATGTCCCGGATGGATTTTTAGAAGGATTAGATGAACTAGTGCGACAAAAAAAGTATGCAAATAGAAGTGAAATTATAAGAATTGCAATTCGTGATTTATTGCGAGATGAATTATGGGATCAAAGATAACTCTTTCCCATAATTTTTTCTTATTTTCTATTGGTATTGCTTCTTTTAGTGTATGCACTATGTCAATTTTCTTTTTTTTATTTTCTATCTAAGAATTTCCTTATTGATTTCTCTTTATCCAATTCAATTAATGGAATAGATAGTAGTTTTGAAAAATGTCGTAAGTCAGCCATATAATTACCTAAAGTTAATGAAAGATGATTGGTCCCGATTGCTTTTATGAATAGATCTCCAGGAACTTTCAATTCTATAGCTGTATGAGGCCAAGTTGAACCCCAAGAATCTTCAGTTTTTCGTGTATGTGAAACAATTTTTCCTGTTCCTACTTGTAAGAAATACTCTTTATCAATTCTAATCAATCGGGCAAAAGTAGCTTCACTTTTGGTTTCAGGGGTATTAAAACCAAATGCTCCACCAGATTCACCTTGGCATTGAGGTTTAATAGTTGCTTTTGGCAAGGATATTTTTGGATCATTAGAATTAGCTGCATAGAACGCACTAGCAGCTCCACAATTTGCAATAACAAAATATTTCTCATCTAATATTTTCAAATCACCAAACAAAGGAGGTATTTTACTATTCAGTCCAAATAGCAATGATGAAGTTATTAATCCCTTTATATCACCTTCACAAACAGTTGGAATTATTGGTTTTTCACCTTCGCTATCAACTGGATATGGTAAAAATGCTGGAATTAAGCATGGTGTTATCCCATATTCAACACTTAACTCTGGTTGACATTTTATTGATACTCCAATGATATTATTTCCTGTTTTTATATTCTCATTCACAATATCTTTTGCAGCAAGATACATAGCTATCTGTTTATCGACAGATTCCTTAGTAGTCATTTTATTATCATAGATAATATGACAATTATTTTCCTTTAACCAGACTAAAAATGAGCTAACTCTTTCATGATTTTCAGCAAGAATTTTTTCTGCAATCCTAACAATTGAATATTGATCTTGTGTCATTATGTCGCAGATTATAAATTTCTTTAGTGCCGGGATGTCATCATTTAAATGTTCCATATTAAGAGCAGGACTACCACCCCAAAGAATTAATTTCCCATTTTGCAAGTAATTTAGGGCTATTGCAGACCTTACCCAAGGAACAATTTCATCAATATTTCCATTTTGCTTGAGTATAAATCTTTGATGATTCTTAATTTGGTAATTAAGTGCTGATTCCCAAAACGATGCTCCAGTTGATGAAATTGCTGTTATTCCAGGCCAGGAGGGATTATTTACTGTAACCAGAGCAACTGGAACATTCACTTTTTTAGCTAATTCTATAGGGATATTAGGTTCATTCCAAGCCCAACAACCGAAAATTAAAGCACTAACACTATCATCAAGAAATCGTTTGATAACAAATTGTAGATCAGATAGATTGTTTAATCCCCATATATCACCTTTCTTAGCATTCAAACGTAATTCTTGTAAAGGATTAACAACAACAAACCCCTCTTTTTCTAATTTTGATTTTAGATCATTATGGCAACGTTTGATGTAATTCTCTCTCTTTTCAACTAGTTTTACTTCACTTCTTGGATCAGTAAATGAAACCAAACCTATTTTTTGCTGAGGTATATTTTCTGAAGCTACTTTTGTTTCGTTTTTAACCATTAATAATCCCACCATACATTTACTATACAAATGATTAATAGTTTATTTCTAGGTATTTGTTTTAATTATATGAAATTTAGTTAATTAGCTTTTACCACAAATCATTTTAATCAAAATAATTCTAACTAGCTAAACGAATTAATCCTTTGAATCAGGAGTTAAATTTATGTCATTCCCAAGGCAGCGATTCGTGTTAGACACAACTGCTTTTACTGATAATAGACTAATAGAACATCTTGGTGGAAATATAAGAGATGCAGTCAATAGACTTACTGAATTAATCAGCATTGGTAGATTAAGATTAAACATTTCCTGCTACATGCCACCAAGTACATTTAGCGAATTGAAAAAATTCTTGTTAGAAAGTAAATGTACTATTAGAGATGTTGATCAAGTAGAAGCTTGGGTTGTTCGTAAGTCTCCGGATAGATATTCAGTTTTGTTATCATCTCAAGTAATCTATGAGTACGTATCTGATGTAAGAGATAGATTAGATCAAGGAATGACAATTGTTCGACGAGCAATAAAAGAAGCTCTAAAAAGAAGTGAAACAAACTATTTTGATGAAAATAGTCAATCAGTAAAGGATATTGAAACTGAAATATCAAGGACTTTTGAAGACAAATATCGTCAAAAAATGCGTAGAGGAGTATTGGATTCATTACCTGATATTGATACTCTTATTTTAGCTAAAGAGCTAGCTGCAGGTGTTGTATCTGCAGATAAAGGAATAAAAGCGTGGACAGAGAGAATGGGAATACGGTATATCGAAGCAAATTTCTTTCCACAAATCATACTTACTTATTTAGAAAGACTAGAAGATCTTCCTGCATCTTTCAAGAAGGCTACTTATACAAAAAATAAGAAGTAGGAATTACAATGAAAACAGAAGCAAATAAAGAGGAAGTTCGTTTATTATTCAGATCTAGAAGGGATTATCTATTTGCAGGGGTTTTAGGAGGATTAGGTTATTATTGGAATATCGATTCCACAATCATTCGAATTTTGTTTCTCTTTTTAACAATACTTACAATTGGTTTAACAGTAATTATCTATTTTATTTTAATTAAAGCAATTCCTCTCGAGCCTGAAGTTTAGCTTATAGTTGTTTTCTAATACAGTAAAAAAGAATTTATAGAAAATCGAACCATACAGTGTTATTTAATGATGAGCTTGAGAGTTGTTTGCTGTGAAAAAAATATGGGCACCTTGGCGTATTGAATATATTAAGCAACCAAATAAAGATGATGAGTGTTTTATATGTAAAATTGTTGAAGAACCCTCTGAAAATGACAACAAGAACCTATTATTATATCGCGGGAAAAAGGTATTAGTAATGTTAAATTTGTACCCCTATATAACAGGACATTTATTGGTTGCCCCTTATTTGCATACTTCTGAACTTAACGAAATCTCTGATAAGATAAGTGCTGAAATGTGGAAATTAACAACAAAATCAGTTGAACTTCTAAAAAAAGCAATTAGCCCGCAAGGATTTAATATTGGTATTAATTTGGGAAAGGAATCAGGAGCAGGATTACTAAGCCATATTCATATCCATATTGTTCCTAGATGGAGCGGTGACACAAATTTCATGCCAATATTAGCAAATACTCGAGTAATATCACAAGCATTAGAAGAAACTTTTAATGAATTAGCTCAACACAAAGAAATGCTTATTGATGAGGAATAATTGAAAACTATAATTAGTAAATATTAGATGACAGATTAAAGACTATGACTTAGATGGGTCTAAG
>JAUVZH010000165.1 GCA_030602675.1 Candidatus Heimdallarchaeota archaeon
AATTGATCAAAGCGTTTTGATTTTTGCCCCAGTTCTATTTATTTTTGATGAGATTATGAACTCGAACTTCTCAACAGAAAATATTTCAGATATGTTATTCATAATCGCTTTACTTTCTACCTCTGAATCTGTTAAAGCATAAACTGTTGGACCAAATGAACTAATACCTGAACCAAATACCTCAGATTGATTTCTTAATTCATTTAACAATTCATGAATTAAACCTTGATCATAGTTATTCATCCCAAATTTAGTAAAATGTGTTTGCATTTCGGTTATACCTTCACCGAAAGTTCGAATATCCTTTTCCATTATTGCGGGCAATATTTTCATCAGTATTAATCTCGAGAGTTTCTCAACTTCTTGTGATGGAATCGGACATTTAGATTGGAAAAAATCTACCTCACTTTTACCAGATGGTCCGTGATACTCTTTTGGTAAAAATAAAACAAAACGCCATTCTTCTGGAGGGTAATAACGGAAAATTATAGGTGGAGGAGGAGCTTGTGAAACACTAGAAGGGAGAAATGATTCTGTTTGTTTGCCAGGTCCAAATGAATGACCACCATCTAGTATAATCCCGCCAGCTTCAAAAGAAGCTACACCAATTCCACTTGTACCACCTCTCTTAACGACATTAGCTATCTCTGTGACTAAAGGTTCAATTTGATGTATCTTAGCTAAAATTATACCAATAGCTAATGAGAATTGTGTATTTGATCCTAAACCTTTATGCTGGGGTATTATTTTGTTGATTTGGAATGAGAATTTTTTTGAATTGGTCTTATAAACATTATCAAATTTATTGATAACCAGAGAAATTTTTTCTTTAGTATCTACAGGTATATTATCAAAGTTATTTTCATAATTAGATGTTCCTAGTATTTCCCAGCCAGGATTCTCTAAAGCAACACCTAGACCACCATTTATTCTACCAAGTTCACCATTAAGATCGATCAAACCAAAATGAAGTCTTGAAGGTGTCTTAACTTTAATTATCAAAATACACACCAATTTTTGTTTCAATTTCATATAATTCTAATTGTAATTTTGATTATAAAAATAAGAAAAAAGGCAAATTAAAACTATTTTCGTTTACCTTTACGTTTCTTCTTCTTTTTCTTTTTAGTTCTTGTAAGTAACAATAATGGCACTAGAATTAATAAGAGAAGTATTACTACTCCAATTAAAATCATCCACCAATAGTTAGCAAATCGGGCTCTATTCACATAGAGTTGATAATCTCCACCATCAGTACTTGTTGTAGCACCGACATAGACATTATGGTCACCTGCAGCATTGCAATGGAAGATGAAGCTAATCACTCGTTCACTATTAGTTGCAGATGAGTCCCAAATGGCAGGTTTTGCATACAGACCTCCAGGACCTGAGATCCATAAATTAAATCCTCCTGACTCAATTTTTATTTTAGTCCAGATAATATAATCCTTATCAGCTTCTAATTCTACATGATACCAATCAGAATCAATCCATGCAGTCAAATGACCCCTAGTATAAAGGAAACCTTTATGCAGTTTGTCATATTCCTCTTGAGGAGTTAATACAAAATCATTCTCATTTGTTATAGCCATTAGTGGAATCGTTGGTAATATAAAAATAACTATAACATATAATGGAAAAATTTTTCGTATTGATTTATTACCCAATTATTACTTCCTCCTATAACACAATTTTTTTTGAATACGCTAATATATCGACCTTTGTATAAAAAACTAATCCCAATAATTTTTTTTACTGAAAAAGTCATTTACTGAAAGACTTTTTTAGTAGTAGTGAGTACAACAGTTATATCAATATCTCCAAAGGTGAAAAATTTTGACCCAAGATAAAATAATTTATCATGTCGTTAAGGGAGAACTTGTTCCAATTAAAGAACCCAAATTTAAAACAGGAGATTCTTATGTTATTGATCTCGGGAAAACCATTTGGATTTGGATTGGCAAGAGCTCACAAGTTGATGAAAAATTTATTGCAGCAAAAACTGCACAAGATTTAGACTATAAAAGAAGAGGAAGACCAAAAGTGGATTCCTGTTTTGAAGGTGAAGAAGACCAAGAATTATTAGATGCATTAGGACCTGATTTCAAAGTTGTTGAAGGCGACACTCCTTCAATGTTGATACATGTAGATACTAGCTTTAAGCCTGATTTCCGAATGATAAGAGTACAACAAATTGGTGATGAAATCGAATATGAGAAAGTCAAATTCTCTCGAGATTCATTAGATTCAAATGATGTTTTTGTTGTTGCTGGTCTCATGGGTGAAGAAGCAATGATGATCTATACATGGATTGGCAAAAACGCTCGTCCTAAAGAGAAATTCTATGGAGCTCTTAAATCAGATTTAATTGATAAAGAATTTAGAGAAGCACCTCAAACAATTGCTATTTATGAAGGTGAAGAAACAGGCGGATTCAACTTCTTATTCAAAGCGTATAAAGACTTTAAAAAAGAAAAATGATTTTTTTCTCATTTTTCCTTTTTCTTATTATTATTTTAGTTCCTCTATTAATTTCATATTTTTTTTATTCAGAATTTTATAAAAATAAATTTCTAAAGTAGATTTTCAAACATCAAATCCTTATGAAATTTGTTAAACAGAATTTGATATTTCCAAGAATTGAAAAATTAGGTGTATGAAAGTTAAAATAATATTTTCAAACAACTGGTTCTAAATAGGAAAAATAAACTAAAAAGAGGAAAAATAATTTAAAATTCTTCCTCTAAAGCACCTACTTCCTTGAGAATCTCGTAAGTTTTTCTTGTGGATTCACTAACATATTCCTCTTTCTTTGCACCTGTGCAAACAAAGGCACCACTCTGGAATAGCAATAGAACAGTTTTTGGTTCTCGAATACGATAGATTAAACCTGGGAATTGTTCGGGTTCATACATGCTACCTTCAAGCATAATTGAAGCTAACTCAAGATTGATTATTGCATTTATGTTTCCAGAAGCAACAATATTTTGAACTGTTACTGATGGTTTACCAGTAATTTTCGCACCAGCTGCTTTCAAAACTTTTACAATCTCATCAGCAGCTACATGCAACATTTCAGCGCTTTTTGCTCCAGTAATAACCATTTTACCAGAGGCAAAAATCAATGAACTTACTTTTGGTTTTGGAATTTTTAGTACTAACCCAGGGAATTTTTCAGGTTCGTATGATACGAAATATTCTGGTTTCTCAGCTAATCGATCGTTAAGTGCATATAGGTCTATTCTGGAGGTTTCTACGCTCCCTGAAGCTACACAGTTTTGAATAGTATATTCAATTTTAACCATGGGTTTTGATCTCCCGATTAGGGGTTTCTTATGTTTATTTATAAACAGTTTTTCCTTTATAAATGATTATTTATAAATGAACGCTTATAAATGCTTTATAAAAGGTTTCGATAAGACTAATGCAGAATATTCGATAAAAAACTTAAATCTTAATGGAAATTACTATTCAATCTCTTTTAGAAAGCCTTATAAATTTTCATCGGTAAAATCAATTGAATATAAAATAATGGGTGAAAATATGAGGGATCATGAAATTATATCCCAGCAATAATCGCTTAAACAGCATTTCACCTAGTGTATACTATATTCATTTTTATTATAATTTTAGGAGTACAAATTAAAATGAGGAATCATGAAATTCGAAACTAAAACCAATAAAAAACAAACGAAAAATAAAAAAGAACTTCTATTTCCAGAAGTTAGTTCAAACTTAGATTTACTTGTACATGAGAAAGAGATATTGAAATTTTGGGAAGTAAACAAAGTTTTTGAACAAAGGGTTGAATTAAACCGAAACTCAACCAAGTATTATTCTTTCATAGATGGACCTATAACTGCAAACAATCCAATGGGTTTACATCATGCTTGGGGTCGTTCACTAAAGGATTTAATACAACGTTATTGGGCGATGAAAGGATATGATCAAAGATATCAAAATGGATTTGATTGTCAAGGACTCTGGATAGAAGTTGAAGTCGAAAAAGAACTCGGGCTGAATTCCAAAAAAGCAATAGAAGATTATGGTTTGGAAAATTTTTCCAATAAGTGTAAGGAAAGATTGAATCATTTTTCAAGTCTAATAATCGAACAATCCAAAAGACTTGGTCAGTTCATGGATTGGGATAATTCCTACTATACTCACACTGACACAAATATCTCTTATATCTGGTATTTTCTTAAAACTTGCCATGAAAAGGGGTGGATAGTTAAAGGTCACTTTCCAATGCCATGGTGTTCTAGATGCGGTACATCATTATCACAACATGAACAACATGATGCTTACAAAGAGCTTACCCACACAGCAGTTTTTGTGAAGTTTCCAATAAAAAATAAGAAACCTAATCAGCAAAAGGTCAATCTACTAGTTTGGACAACAACCCCATGGACACTTACTGCAAATACAGCAGTAGCAGTTAATCCCGATTTAGCTTACTGTAAAGTACTACTAAATAATGAGGTATATTATATTGTTGAAAGTAAACTTTCATTATTAGTAGGGGAATTTGAGGTACAAGAGGTATTACCCGGAAAAGAACTAGTTGGTTTGAAGTATGATTCACCTTTCAACTACTTAACTGCTCAAAAAGGAGTAGACCATAAAGTCATTGAATGGGTAGAAGTATCCGGTGAAGAAGGTACAGGTTTTGTGCATATAGCTCCAGGATGTGGGGCAGAGGATTTTGAGCTAAGTAAAATTTACAAATTAGCTGTCTTATCACCAATTGATGAATTCGGAATATTTGGTAAAGAATATAATGAATTTGGAGGAGTATTTGTATCCGATGTATCAACTCTAGTTCTCAACAAGCTTGAGGAATCAGGCTTGTCTTATAAAACAGAAGAATTTACTCACAGATATCCAACATGTTGGAGATGCCATGAAGAACTAGTTTTTAGATTAGTTGAAGAATGGTTCATAGACTGTGAAGAAATACGACCACTACTGAAGAAAGCAACTGGTGAAGTCGAATGGAAACCCAGCTTTTATGAAAAGCGAATGCAAGATTGGTTAAACAATATGGGAAATTGGTGTATCTCAAGAAAAAGATATTGGGGATTACCATTACCATTCTTTGAATGCAAACATTGTGGACAATTAACTGTAATAGGATCAAAAGATGAGCTTTTTGAAAAAGCAGTAAGTGGTCTTGAGAATTTACAGGAATTGCATCGTCCGTGGATAGATGACGTACAAATAGAATGCCCTAAATGTGGGAAAAAGGTCACTAAAGTACAGGAAGTTGGAGATTGCTGGTTAGATGCAGGCATAATTCCCTTTTCCACTCTAAATTATTTAGAAGATTCATCCTATTGGGAAAAGTGGTTCCCTGCAGAATCGATATGTGAAATGAGAGAACAAATACGATTATGGTTCTACTCTCTGCTCTTTATGGGAGTTACACTAACAGGAAAAGCACCATACAAAAAAGTAATTGCTCACGAAAAGGTCCATGACAAAGATGGTAGAGCTATGCACAGAAGCTGGGGAAATGCCATATGGTTTGAAGAAGCAACAGATAAGATGGGTGCAGATTTACTACGATGGGCATTTGCTAAACAGCAATTAACACAAACAATGAACTTTGGATACCATTTAATAAAAGAGCTAAAACAGTTCTTTCTCACACTATGGAATGTTTATTCATTTTTTGCCACGTTTGCTAATTTAGATCAATTTAAACCAAAACAAAAACTAACCAATAGAGTACGACCCTTGCTTGACGAATGGCTACTCTCAAGACTCAACCTTCTTGTTAAACAAGTTCGTAAATATCTGGATAAAGCAGATTTTAGAAAAGCAGTGCTAGAATTTGAAGAATTTGTAGAATTACTTTCCACTTGGTATTTGCGAAGAAGCAGAAGAAGATTTTGGAAACATGAAAATAGTGAAGAGAAACTTAGTGGTTATGAAACGCTATATTCAGTATTGCTAACAATGAGTAAACTAATAGCTCCAATAGCTCCATTCTTTGGTGAACTATTGTATCAGAACTTAACAAAAAAACGTGATTCAAATCTGCCCATGAGTGTACACCTATGTGATTATCCAAAATCGACGAAGAAACTCCTGAATAAAGAATTGAATGAAAAAATGGATGTTGTACTTGAGGTTGTAAAATTAGGTAGAGCAGCTAGGAGCAAAGTTGATTTAAGATTGAGACAACCACTTGAAGAAGTTATCATATGGTGTAAGAACACAGAGAATGAAAAGGTGTTGAAAGAATTCGAGATGGAGTTATTAACAGAGCTTAATGTGAAAAAACTAAGACTTG
>JAUVZH010000102.1 GCA_030602675.1 Candidatus Heimdallarchaeota archaeon
ATTTATGCCTAGTAAAATAAACACCAACAAGCCCTGTAAACAAAGCATGAGTCCCCGGAATTCGTATGGTTCGTATTAAGGCTATCTCAAAACCTTGTAACCAAGTAGTGCTTAAGATTGCATAAGCAATAGCATCTACAACACCTGCACCAGTACCAATCGTTGCACCATAAAAGAACCCATCAAATAATCCATCAATTTCCTCCATAGTGATAAAACATCTGCGCCATAATATTAGTCCCTTAATAGTTTCTTCAAAAATGGCTTGAACAAAAACGATAGCAAGCATAAAAAGAATAATTGACCAGTCAGAAGTCATGTTATCAGTAACTCTTTTCGCACCCATGAACAGAGGAATTGAAAAACCAATTAAAACTAAACCTGTTAAAAGCCCCCACAAGAAGGTTTTGGCGACTAAAATCCAAGGTTCTCTTTCCATAACATCTCTAATATAGAACATAATAACAGTAAATGCTCCACCAAACAATGGTACAATGATAGTTAAAATCGCCAAAGTAACATCAATTGCAGAACCCAATTGAAGCTCTCCAAGTCCTTAACAAAGAAGAATGTATTTGTCCTATTTAGTTTTTTGTGATTAAAATTAAATAATATCATATTACGATTAGCATCTGCTGAAAAATATGCAAATATCTTTTTAATTTCTTGAATTACTTATACATCTAAATCAAAAACATCAATGTTAGTGAAAAATATGAGTGAATCAAAAATACCTCGAGAATTACATCTAAAGATTGCTAAAGAGAAACATGAACAATTACCAGCAATTATGAAAGAATTGGATATTGATTGCTGGATCACTTTTGCGAGATCAACAATGTCAATACCCGACCCAATAATGGAATTAGTAGTTGTGGGTGATATTGTATGGAAATCAGCGTTTATCTTTACATTAAAAGATGGCAAACTAACGAAAACAGCTTTAGTGGGCAATTATGATGTAATAAACGAAGAAGGGAAAGGGATTTGGGATAAAGTCATAGGTTACAAGGAAGGAATAACGGAGCCATTCAAGAAATACCTTGATAAGATAAATCCAGAAAAAATAGCCTTGAATTACTCAACAAATGATGTAACATCCGATGGATTAACTTATGGAATGTTTATGATAATTTCTGAAATCCTAAAGGATCACAAAAAGAAATTTACCAGTGCGGAAAAGATAATCCAAAAATTAAGAGGGAGAAAATCAAAAGTAGAAATAGAACTGATAACAAAAGCTTGCGAATTAACAAAGGAAATCTATGCAAAAATAGGTTCACAAGTAAAGGTAGGGATGGCTGAAACAGAAATACAAAAAATGTTTCATGATGAAATGGATAGATTGAGAGTTGTGGAGTCATGGCAGAGAAATTCTTGCCCAGCAGTAGATGCAGGACCAGATAAGGAAATTGGACACGCAGGACCTCAACCGGATGTCAAGGTTCAGAAAGGGCATACACTCCATTATGATTTTGGAGTAAAACTGCATGGTTATTGTTCAGATATACAAAGAATGTACTTCTTCGGAAAAGAGGAGGAGATACCAGAGGAACTAATACATGCTTTTGAAACAGTGCATGGAGCAATAACAAGAGCAGCAGAATTCATAAAACCAGGAGTAAAAGGATACGAGGTGGATAAAATCGCTCGAGACTATGTCCTGGAAAGAGGATACGAAGAATATGGACATGCACTAGGACACCAAGTAGGAACAAAAGCACATGATGGAGGAACACTACTGGGACCACTCTGGGAAAGATACGGGGAAATACCAAAAGGATTGGTAGAAGAGAACATGATCTTCACCCTCGAGTTAAACGTTAAAACAAAGAACTACGGATACGTATCACTAGAAGAAGATATTGTAATAACAAAAGAAGGATGCAAATTCCTCATACCAAGACAAGAGAAATTCATAACAATAGAATAAAAAAATGAGAAAGAATCCCTGAAATAGGGATTTCTACTTTTATTTTCTGAGTTTACGAGTAATAACTGCAATAGTTAAACCAATAGCAACAGTTCCTACAGAAACACCAATTAAAATACCACCTTCAACAGTAACAGTCTGGTTTTGGAAGACAGTTTGATTTTGGGTAAATGTTTCAGGGGGAGGAGTAATAGTTTCAGGTGGAAGGGTAACAAAAATCTCTGGAGTATCACTATCATCAAGAGGGTCAGAACCAAGGGAAACTTCAACAAAATCACTGTAAGTGTCATCATCAGTATCTATGTCATTAGGATCAGTACCATAGAAAGCCTCATCAGCATCATTAAGTAAATCATTATCAGAATCTGAATCCCAGGGATCAGTGATATAAGTATCAGTTCCAGAAGTTAACTCCTCAAGATCATCTAAACCATCCCCATCCGTATCAGCTTGAGAGGGATCAGTAGGAGTTCCATAAGTGGTACCAAGAATTTCATCAGGATCTGAGATAAGGTCTCCATCTGTATCAGAATCGTTAGGATCTGTAACATATCCATCAGCTCCAGGCAATACTTCTTCTTGGTCACCAATGCCGTCATCATCGGAATCTGTGTCAAGAGGATCAGTGGAATAGACATTAACTTCCTCGCCATCTAGTAATCCATCATCATCGCTATCAGGATCAGTAGAGTTAGTTCCATGGATTACTTCATCACTATCAGAGAGACCATCGCCATCTGCATCATCACTAGGAATATCCAGTGGATCATTTGGATCGGATCTAGCATTTATTTCATTATAATCGGAATAAGTATCATCATCAGAATCTGAATCGTTGGGATCAGTATTGTGGAGCATTTCCTCACTATCATCTAGACCGTCATCATCACTATCGCTATCATTAGGATCAGTAATATAATTATCAAATCCTAGAACTACTTCTTCTTGATCATCTAGACCATCATCATCGCTGTCATCATCAGTTGGATCAGTAGAATGATTGTCAATTTCATCATCATCAGTCAAACCATCAAAATCAGTGTCATCAAGAAGTGGATTGGTAATGTAACCATCTACACCTTGGATTACTTCTTCACCATCGAGGATAGTATCGTTATCGCTATCATCATCATTTGGATCGGTTCCATGTAAATACTCTTCACCATCTGATAGACCATCATCATCTGAGTCGGAGTCATTTGGATCTGTTATATAACCATCATTGCCAGCTATACTCTCTTCTTGATCATCTAAACCATCACCATCTGTGTCATCTGAGTTAGGATTAGTTCCAGCAGCAATTTCCACATCATCATCTATTCCATCATCATCGCTATCTGCATCTAATGGATCCGTTCCATGCGTGAAAACCTCAGCACCATCTAGGAGATTATCATTATCACTATCATCATCCAATATTCCTGTTCCTAATGTTAATTCATCACCATCCGATAGTCCATCACTATCAGTATCCGTGTCGGTAGGATCAGAAGAATGAGTACCAATCTCAACGTTATCGTTTATACCGTCTCCATCTGTGTCAGCATTAAGTGGATCTGTTATGTACCCATCAGCACCTATTGCTACTTCTTCAGTATCTAAGATAGTGTCTCCATCACCATCATCACTGTTAGGATCTGAGACATAACCATCAGCACCTATTGTTAGTTCCTCGAGGTCATCTATTCCATCAGAATCTGAGTCTGTTAACAATGGATTAGTATTGTAAGTTAGTACTTCTGCTCCATCAGACAATCCATCATCATCTGTATCAGGATCATTTGGGTCAGTTGTGCTTTGATACTCACCTAGATTTGTTAGAGTGTCTGCATCAGCATCACTTCCGCTATCATCTACTAAAGGATTCAATGAATGGAGGATTTCCCAACCATCTGGCATAATATCATTATCAGTATCACTATCAGTGGGATCTGTAAGATAATAATAAATTTCATCCCAATCTTCCAGATTATCTGTATCTGAATCTACATTATTAGTAAGAGTACCAAAATAATCTTCCATTTCATCATCTATGTAATCACTATCGCTATCCATATTTCCATTATTAAAAACAGATCCTCGATATGAAGACCATGGAATCTCACCATAACTAGTAACACCAGTCACTGTTAGACAATGTAACTTGGCATCAAAGGAACCAACAACTATCTCAAGAATACTATCACCATCAAAGTCTCCTACAGCAGGCGAGGATCGTATTTCTCCACCAGTTTTGTAAAACCATTCGGAATCACCACTGCTATTAAAACAATACAAGTAGGTATCAGCTGAACCTACAATAACTTCCAGTTCACCATTATTGTTCAAATCTGCTAATGCTGCTGAAGAACGAACAAGACCATTAGTTTCATTACTCCAAACTTCCACTCCATCTTTATCCAAACAATAGATTGTTCCACCTGTTGCTCCTTGATCATCACAGCTTACCACTATTTCTAAACTACCGTCATCATCCAAATCACCTATAGCTGGTGCTGAATTAACAAAACCAATAGCTGAAAAATCCCAAACTTTGTCACTGGTAGCATTTACACAGTAAACTTTGTTATCCAAAGCACCAACCACAATTTCAAGACCCGAATCGGACGTAATATCAGCAACAGAGGGTGAAGAGTAAAATATACCAACACCGGTTGAAAAAGTCCATATTTCAGTGCCATTTTCATCGAAACAATATATGCTATCAGTTGGATGCAATGAGCAAATAATAACTTCCTTTTCACCATCTTGATCAATATCAGCTATTGCTGCTGAACCATAAATAACACCAGATGTTGGTGAACTCCATGTTTCAGTACCAGTGTTATCTAAACAATAGACATTAGAATCTTCTGAACCAAAAACAATATCTAATTGCCCATCCTGATCCAAATCTGCTATTGCTGGAGCAGAATCGATTGCTCCGGTAGGATCAGTAAAATTCCATAATGAGTTACCATTACTATCTAAACAATAGAGTTTGCCACTATTATCCCCAAATAGAATTTCTAAATCACCATCATCATCCAAATCACCAACGGATGGAGCTGAATACTGAATATCATTATCAGCAAAGAAACTCCAAAGTTCTCTTCCATCCTCTTCCAAGCAATATAGATAGTTATCTAAGGAGCCAATTAAAACTTCATATATCCCGTCTTTATTAAGATCAACGATAGTTGGAGAAGAATATATTTGACCTGTACTATCGAAAGACCAATTTTGTGATTTACCTATTGCCATAGTTCCTCCAAAAAGGGTATTTTCATCATTTGGCTTTCTAAGAATATTTTCATTGAAAGCAATAACAGAAATAACTAACAAAGTAACTAGAATTAATGATTTTTTATTTTTCATTTTTAGAAACTCCAAGGAAGAGTTGATTTATAATAACTACTACTTTTTTTTTAATCTCAAGATTAGCTTTATCTTCTTTTCAACCTTTATAGCATTTTTGAAATTGTCAAATTCCGTACTAAATTCTTCTTCTAAACAAATTAAAACATCGCGAAAATTACATAAAAAAACAAAAACTATTTCTGTAGTGAACTCATCATTTTCTGCAACAAATAAAATGGTTGAAATAATTTTGAAGAACGTGGTAATTGCTGGAACAATACGAGCAGATAATGGACTGCTAACGGGTATAAAGATGCTGATGGATGGTAAGAATTCCATAGATGCAGTGGAAGAAACTATCAAAATAGTGGAAGATAATGCAGACGATTGGACTGTTGGTTCTGGGGGATTACCTAATCTTCTTGGCGAGGTAGAATTAGACGCTTCTATAATGGATGGGCGATCACTGAAAGCCGGAGCAGTTGCTGGAATTAAAGGTTATAAGAATCCTATTTCAGTTGCAAGAAAGATTATGGAAGAAACACCACATGTTCTCTTAGTAGGAGAGGGAGCAGAACAGTTTGCTCAAATCATGGGTTGCGAAAAAGCAGATTTGCTTACAGAGAATACAAGAGATCTGCATAGGGACTTTTTAGAAGGTAAAGGAATCATCGAGAAATCCTATGATACAGAGGAAACAATGAAGCTAAAGGAGCGCTATTTCAAATCTTTTCAACGAATGGTAAAAGATAGTAATTTAATGGACTGGTATGATAAATACGTTCACAGCAATCATGGGACAGTAAATATTCTAGCTAAAGATAGTAATGGTGACATTTGTTGTGGGGTGTCTACAAGTGGATTATCATTCAAATTTCCAGGAAGAGCAGGAGATTCACCAATAATAGGTGCAGGAAACTATGCAGACAATCGTTACGGTGCTGCAGCATGTGTTGGTGTAGGGGAATTAGTAATACGACTAGCATTGGCAAGAATAGCTGTTTATGAACTATCAAAAGGAGCATCTGCTGAAGAAGCAGCAATAAATGCAATAAAATCGATGGTAGATTTAGCTCCAGATAAGGGATCAGTTTCAATTTTAGTAATGGATAAAGAGGGTAACGTTGCTGCAGCTTGTAATTGGAAAGATTACTACTATTGGTTAGCAAATAGTGAGAATCCAATGCCAGAGAAAAAAGATTGTATTTTCGTAGATTTAGAACTTGTAGAAAAAGATGGTGTAGGATATCATCGCTAGAAACAAGAAAAAAAGAAAGAAATGGAGACGTTAGATAACGTCTCATGTTTTACTATCGTGTTGATACTACCTTGCGTTTTCTTATAACAACTATCACAACAACAATTGCTACTATTAATAGAAATCCGCCACCAATGATGATATAAGCCCACCAAGGTATATTAACTGCTGGGATTTCGACTTGAATATCAACAACATCACTCCAATCGCTTGTAAGACCAGAATTATCTACAGCCCGTACCCGGAAGTAATAAGTTCCATTTGTCAAACTTGAAACAACTTGAGATAAGCCAGTGGCATTGTAACTATTGATTGGTGATGCAAAACCTATTTCACGATCTACTTGTAGCTCATAATGGTCAATTGTTCCATCGTCTGTGCTAGCAGCCCAGGTTAACGTTACGTTGCTTACCTCGCTTATATCTCCAGGATCAGTAAGTGCAGGTATACTTGGATATTCGTTGTAGTCATAATCAATTGATAATGAGTAAATACGAGGACTATGACCTCAAAAACCATTAAGAACAGCTTTCCAAAGTAATTCATCACCAAGATTTACGAAATTATGGACAACACCAGGAGTTACTGACTCCCAATTAGCACCACCATCAGCAGATAAGAAGTATTCAATATCATTAGGTGCTATAGTAAAATCATCGACATTTAAGGTAGCTTCTTCTATCACAGCGTTAGCAGTTGTTGCTACAGTTGAAGATTGTGCTGTTCTTGCTTCTTCTACAAAAGTTGCTCCTGCGCTTTCAAAGTGGTGTAAGATAACTAGTGAATCTTTGTTTGCAACGTACGTATAATCACCATGTGTTGTAACCTGAATAGCATCAGTGGCACCTGCATAGGTACTATGGGTTGTCATTGAGAAAACATCTGTAGTGTTATAGAGCGATACACCACTAGCTAATTCAGCACTAAGTACATAAGGTCCAAAGCCCCAAACACCCACTGATGTTGAATCGTTCCAATCGGGATAAGTAAAGGCTGTTGGATCAGAGACATTGTAAAGTGACATCCATCCTCCTGCACCAAGATAACAAGCATCTCCATCAACATGAATATCATAGTGAGTAGGAGTTCGACCTTTAGCCTCTACTAGTACTGGTGCAGCAAAATTAGTTATGTCGTAACAACGTAATTCACCAGTTACAGAACCTGGTTCTCCTTCAACAACGTAGACATGTTTTCCTTGGACCCAGATAGCAGTACAATTAACGAGATCTGTAATGAAATTGAAGATTACATTATATGCATATGAACTGGTAACATTAACAAGTGCAAATCCACTCACAAACCCAATGTAGAGAATTGAACCTTCAATATCAACATCTGTTAAACCACCACCACCTAAAAATATCGTTAAAACGATATTTCCAGGATCACTAATATCAAGAACAGAGACACCACCATTCTCAACACAGTAAGCGAATTGCTCATTCACATCAAGCTTCTTAATAATACCTCCAGAAGTGTAATGATCTAAAAGAACTGGATGTCTTGGGTCACTAACATCAACAGTATAGAATCCATCTGGTCCACCTGCTATGTAAGCAACATTACCACGGACACGAACATCCCAAACTTCTAAACCAGAAATTGAACCATC
>JAUVZH010000159.1 GCA_030602675.1 Candidatus Heimdallarchaeota archaeon
GGATCTGTTCCTAGTTGTTTCATCTTTTCAATAATATCATCAGGAAAATCATCAGCGGTAACGTAAATGCCATTATTTTTTTCGGTAAAACCATCAAGCATGTACTGCAACGCAAATGCTTCTTTTCCTGCACCTGGTGGACCTAATATAAGATAGATTTGTGCATCTGTTTGTCCAACTAGATCCTTCAAATGAACGATATTGTTACTTACTGACAACTTTAATTCCTTCATTAATTATTAATTCACTTATTTGATGTTTTTAAGCATATACTCAAAGATTGCCCAACTAAAATCATAACATCTTTCCGCAAAGTCTGTTACATTGTCGATTTTTGCTCCCAATCTGAAATCTCGAGCATCTATAACTACTTTGGGGTCAACACTAATTTTTACTTTCTCAGCAAATAGCTCTGGAACATTATATCTATTGAAGTTCTTTTCACCCATGAATAATAATAATGCTTGAGCACAACCTATAACTGCTTCACTTCCGTAAAATGCTAATTCATCTTGTGCATCAGCTGGAGCGTTTAGGAAACCATCACGCATGATAAAGATATTATCAAGGCATATTTGAGTGGCTCCTTTCTTGATTTTGCTTTGATTCACTTTTAATTTATCAAATGGATTTTCTTTGCCGATTTTTAGTTCTCCTTGTTGACCTGTTGATATATGAACCCAATTAACAATACTTGATGTATTGATATTTTCTTCATTTAAATCCTCTTCGAAGAAGACCATTAGATCAATTATAGATGAATACTGTGGATCATTTTCAAATTCTGCTTTTACCTTCCCGATTTTTTGTAGTATTTCTACTTGTTTATCTCGATCTTTTTTAATTACTAAGTAGAAATCACAATCGGAATCCCCCTTAACATAATTTTTACGTGCAACACTGCCAACGAGCAAAAAAGCAGTAATTTCATTTCCTACTTCCTTCTTTAGTTTAGCAGTTAGTTTTAGTATTAGGACATCATATTCGTCTGGCATTTTCCTTTTTGTTGGTGTGCTCACTTTCTTTTTTCCTCCAATCGTTCCAATTTTTTTTAATTATTACGTTCTTCTATCACATTAATATCTTCTAAATAAAAACTTTCTTTTTTCAGTCTTTTTTAGTTAAATCTTCAATCTCGAGTTTTTTCTCTTCCTCAGGTATTCGTTCAACAATCTTTTCTCTCTGTATGTTTTCTTTAATTATACAAGTTTTTTGTCCCAAGTTAAGTTGAACATCGATATCATCAATATTATACAGCTTTAGTAAAATATTGTAAACTTGCTCATCTGTTATTCCATACTCTTCAGCTATTTCATTGAATGTTATTTCAACAACTTTCTTCATTTCAAGTTCTTCAATCATTTCCTTAATTGATTCTTCTAACATATCAATTGGGAGAAATGTATGCGAGGATTTTATGTAATAACCTTCAACTTTTCCATCTGCAATTAAAGACATGAGTAGATCTTTAGTCACAGATCGTTTAAGCTCCAATTCAACAGCAACTTCATGAATATCAACTTCAACACTAAGATTTACTTGTTGAAAAAGTAAATCTAAGGCTGTTTTTCGGGTAATCATCTTACCATCTTTTCTGGAAAGTGTGTTGATTCTATTACTTGCTATGAGTTTAACAACATCTGCATTCCAATTATTTTCTTGGGCAATTTTATCTAAATCACAAATACCTTTTGCTTTAATTAATCTCACAACATCTTTGACTTCAGAAGAATTAAGAGAAATATAAACTCCTTCTGGAATTATTACTGAACCAGTAACTTCATTGTTGTTGATCATTTTACTGATTCGATGTGTAAGGTACCTTCTTGCACTTTCTTCAAAAGGATCACCTAAATCTAAGTATTCAACATCTTTTATTGCTTTTAGGATATCCTTTTTCGGAATAGATTTCTTCTTCTTTTTGTCTTTTTTCTGAGAAGGCAATATTTTAACTCCAAATCGTGATTAGTTTATTTCTAAATGTAATCTTTATTCAAAACATTTCGTTTTTCTATCAACAAATAGCTATTTATAAATTCATCTGGAAGGATTGGATATTAAAATTTAAATTATACTGTTAAACGTAAGATTTTTAAAACAGACATTAACCATCAAATGATAGCTATAAAATATATCTATAAAGAAAAATAGCAAAAAAATTGTTAAGAAAAAATTGGAGATAATAAAAAATGGAATACCTTCATGCTTCATTAATTCTTCATTCCGCTGGAAAGAAAATAACAGAAAAAGCCGTTGGTGATATACTCACAGCTGCTGGTGTTACACCAGATAAGAACCGAATCAAAGGTCTAGTTGCAGCACTTGCTGACGTTAAAATCGAAGAAGCTCTAAAGTCTGCTGCTGTTATGCCTACTGTTGCTGCTGCACCTGTTAAAGCTGCTGCACCTGCTAAAGCTGAAAAAGCAGCTCTTGCACCAGAACCAGAAGAGGAAGAAGAGGAAGAAGAATCAGGATTGAGTTCTCTCTTCGGTTGAGCAAACAAATTTTAGTAGTGAACTAAAAGGTCAATGTTCTCTTCAAGAACGTTGACAATTATTTATTTTCTTGATTTTATTATTTTTACATTTGCTTTACATGAAATCATATTCATATTTTTAACAAATAACAATCATTAAAAGGATGA
This sequence comes from Candidatus Heimdallarchaeota archaeon, assembly GCA_030602675.1. Taxonomy (GTDB): domain Archaea; phylum Asgardarchaeota; class Heimdallarchaeia; order JABLTI01; family JABLTI01; genus JABLTI01. Next base: position 2,645 of record JAUVZH010000159.1, read on the forward strand.
ATCTAATTCTGTTTAAAATTCCTTATTATAAAATTACTAAGACATGATTAGTTCATAGGGTGTTATAAATGAACAACAAAAATGAATTATTATCGTCATGCGCAACAAGAGTTCCTTCAAGTGGAACAATGCGAATGGTCGTATTGGCAAAAGAATTGGAAGCAAAAGGAAAGAAGATAATTCATCTTGGAATAGGAGAACCAAATTTCCACACTCCAAAAGAGATAATTGAAGCTGCTTATCAAGCAATGAATGATGGAAAGACTGGGTATACAACATCTCGGGGTATTTTACCATTAAGGGAAAAAATCGCTGAAATACATACGAAAGACACCGGTGTAGAAATTAATCCCAAAGAAAATGTAATTTTAACACCAGGTGCAAAAGCATCCTTATTTGCTGCTATAGTTTCAATTCTCAATCCAAGTGATAATATGGTAGTTGTATCTCCTTATTGGCCAAGTTATGAAGGGATAGCCCAATTCATTGGTGCAACAACTAGGTCTGTTCAAGCTCATTATGATGATTTTGGATTTCCCTCTGAAACAATCAAAGAAGCTATTGATAAAAATACTAAAATTCTCTTAATAAACTCTCCAAGTAATCCTACAGGAGCTATCTATGATTTAGAGTCATTAAAATTCATTAGTGATATTTCAACAGATCATGATCTTTATATCATCACAGATGAAATCTACAAAAAGATTGTTTTTGAAGGCAAGTATCATCAATATCTATCCGTCTCGAAATCATTGGAAAGAACACTTGTAATTGATGGATTTAGTAAATCTCATGCTATGACTGGTTGGCGTATTGGATACACAATTGGTAACAAAGAGATAATTTCTGCAATGAATAAAATACAGCAAAACGTCAGCACCTGTGTAAATACCCCTACACAATATGCAGCTCTAAAAGCAATTGAGCTTGAAGAGCCAACAAGGAAAATGGTTCAAGAATACAAACAAAGAAGAGATAAAGCAATTGAACTAATTGAGCAATGTGAGAATCTCTCTAGTAGAAAACCTGATGGAGCATTTTATTTATTCATAAAATATAATGCAAGTATAGAATCTGAAGATTTAGTTCTAAAAATCCTACAAGAAGCTGGAGTTGCTGTAACAGCAGGTTCTGTTTTTGGCGTGAATGAAAAATACTTTAGACTTTCACTCGCAAGTGAAATGGAAGATATCTTAGAAGGATTAAAAAGAATCGACGATTTGATTACAAAAATAAAATAATCAGTAAATGGAATAATTTATTTGATGTCTCTTTTGATTATTTTCTCTTCAATTTCAATTCCTATAGCCATTTGAACAACAGAATCTATTCTTTTCTTCCCAGATTTTTCTACTGATACTTGCATTCTTCTGAAATGTTTCAAAATCAGCTCTCTAGATTCTTCTCGAGAGATTTTCTTTCCATGACTATTAAAGATACCATAGATAATTGTCTCTCCTACTGAAACTTCGTCATTAACAATAACTAAGCAACGTTGATACATTGATTGTACCTGCGAATCAAGAATTCTTCGAGCTTTTCTAATATCTTGTGATCTTAGACCTCTTCTTAAAGCAGCATCAATCATATTAATAATATCCTTTTCAGGAATACCAAGGTCTAGTTCAGTAGGTTCATCTGGAACGATTAGATCTTTTGGATCAGCTTTTATACTACCAACAATGTAGTTTAAGACAAATTGTATCAAATAATCTAAAATAACAGCTTCTTGCATTTCCATATCTGTTGGTTTTTTTCCTTTGATCTTAAATCTGCCAAGGGCCCGGTTTAATCTTAATTTATCGCTTTTGTAATATGTAGTAACATAATCGAAATGTTTTGGTATTTTATTTAGAAACTCTTGAGATAAATTACAATAATCTATTAGCATCGCTAGAATTTCTCTGCTAACATTTAATGGTTGATCAGAAATTCTCGCTTCTTTCCATGTTTCAACTAAAATTTTCTCTGCTAGCCCTTTCTTAACTAATTTATCTTTATAATTTAAAGTCAGAAGGTTGTATTCCAATTTAGCTTGCGGGGTTGCTGTTGATAATCCTAAAGCTGATTCTAATTGAAATCTCATGATTAACTTGCCCATGTCTTGTTGAGCTGTAAAATCACCTATTTTTTTCTCATATCTTTGAGAGAGTAACCATAAGATAATATCTGCAAGACCTTTAGAAGTCATCTCTTCCAAAGGTTGGTTTAAATCTTCATATAGAATTTCTGCTTCTATTAAGGATCGAATAATCCAATTTGTTTGATCAGCATTTGCTAAAATCTCTCCAAGTACTTCTACTTGATCACTTAATTCTTTTTTAGCACCTTTCATTTGTTTAGGAATGTCTTTTGAACCATCTAAATCAATTATACTTGTATAGATTCTACTGGCTGCTACATATTCATTGGAATCAGCATGTTCCTCTACCCATTTCTCAATAACTGGAATGATTTTATTTGCTGCAATGAATTGTCTTTCCATCATAATTTGAGTTGCTAATGTAATTAAATCTGAATCTTTCAATTTACTCAATTTAGAAATAAGCGATTGGAAATTCTTGATGTCATCAACAAGGTTTTTTGCCAAAGTTCCTCTAAGAAAAGCTATCCATTTTCCTTCAGCAATAGCAAAATTGTAAATATAAGTCTCTACTGGAGGAATACTACTATTAGCCTCTTCCAATCTTTTCATTTCGTAATAGAGATCTGCCAAAATTAACTTAGGTTCAATATCCAAATCATTATTTAAAAGATAAATTACTCCCGCAAACTCTTGTGGACAATCATGTTTAGCTGCAGTTTCAACCACTTTTTCTAAAGATATTTTATCAACTCGGGTCAAGAGATCAGCAAAATTCTCTCCTAATGGTATTCCTGCATTTTCCTGGTCTGAAAAGGACATTCTTGCGCTTTTCCTCCGATACTCTCCACTATAAGATTATCAGTTTATTAAGTTATCAATTATGATATTTTATTTTACGTGCCTTTTGTTTAAAAAGTGTCCGATAGAAGACAGTTAAATGAAATCATAACGTGTTTTACATTTATGATAAAAAGCTATATCACAATTACAAATACTTATTATATCAAATGAGTTGTCATATTTTAGAAAGCATAAGAAATAAAACTGGAGGAATATCTGTTGAGCGAAGAGGATTTACCAATTAATTTGGAATCAACAGATAAGGAAATAGATAATAACATAGTAAGTCATGAAGAGGAAGCTGGATTCTTTCGAAAAGCTTGGAAATGGTTGACTGAAGATAAAGAAAAACTAGGATCTATAATATTCCTCTCTCTTTTTGTTATTCTCATAATTGTTCTAGCAGCTCTAAATCTCAATCTTGGGGAAATAATGTCAAATATTATAGATTGGTTTTATGATAAATTATCCATTTGGGGTATCTATTTAGGAGTCTTTGTAATTTCGATTTTTGGCAACTTTACTGTCATTTTTCCAGTTCCTTATACTTTAGCTTTAATTGCTATTGCTCAAGAAGATTACATTTTATGGTATCATATTTTGATAATGGGTATATTTGCTGGTGCTGGAGCAGCAATAGGTGAAACATCTGCTTGGCTTTTAGGTAAAGCTTCAAAAAATGTAATAGAAGATGGAATGGAAAAACAAGTTGCAAGAGCTCAAAAATGGATTGATAAGGGGTTAGCTCCAATAATGATTCTTTTATTTGCTGCCACACCGCTACCTGATGATGCAATATTGGTTTTCATTGGTTTGTTGGGGTACGCTCTTTGGAAAACGGTAATATGGTGCTTTTTAGGAAAGATTATCCTAAC
>JAUVZH010000039.1 GCA_030602675.1 Candidatus Heimdallarchaeota archaeon
CTCTTGTTCTTCTTTTGTCTTTTTTGCTGTTGCTTTTCGTTTCATTGCTTTATCAGTCCTGGCTTGATCGTATTCGTTACCCTGTTTCATAGATGATTTGTAAGATTTACTTTTCCGTAATGATTCTTTGTCTTGTTGCTCTTCTTTTGGATTTATTGCTTTAAGTTTTGATTTACTACGTTCAAGTTGCTCTGAATCAATGTCTTTCAGGGAATAAAGATGATAAGGATTTGCAGATTTTCTTGGAATAACTTCAAGATCTAAATAACCTTCATTGTAAAGTGTATCGAGATAATCTGAAATGGTTTCTTTAGCGATTGCTTCTCTGTGTTCTTCCATTAATCGAAATAATTTGTTAACCCAAAAAACCTTTAATTCGTCAATGTATGGTAGTATTCTTTTGTGCTTTTTATATTGCTTTGCTGTTTTATGTAGTTGATCTCTTTCTTCAATTTCTGCCTCAATAATCTTCTCAAGTGATTTATTAGTAGATTTGTCATTGTTTTCTGCCATCCTCGTTTACTTCCTGTAACTTCTTATAAATGAAAAATCTCCTGCAGATGAAGTTATCTTTTGCTTGTTTGAAGTAAATACTATCAATAACAATCCAGCATAATACTAATTTTGCTAATTGTTTTGCTAGTCTCTTACTATAAACTACACCTGGAAATATCGTTTTTGTAGAACCTTTCAAAACAATTTTTGCAGGTATAGTTTTATTCGTTTCTGGATTTATCGTTGATTTTGTGTATGAAACTAATTGTCCATGAAGTTTAATTGTCCTTTTAGATTCGGAGAGAGGATCATGATATCCTGCGACAAAAAGACTATCAATATCTTCGATTGTTTGTGCGTCACCTGGTTTTTTATCCATTTCAAGTATGAGAGTTTTCTCACATGCAGCAATCTGTTTTTGCACGTCTCGCTTTTGTTGTATCATTGCTCTAAAACTCCTTCTAGTTTCACTCGAGAGATTTTGCACTTGTTAACGTAAAATTCATATTGATTTCTCTCGAGACGATTTGCTGCTTTGTTCAATGTCTCGAAAATAGTAAAATTCTTACTGAGATACTGATCTTTTACAGGCTTGAAATATACCTCATTAAAAACAATATGTTGCTGCAATAATTGAGCTAATAATGCTTCTATAGTTTTACTCCAAACTATGCCTCTGGACTTCCTTCCTGTAGAATCTTTCAAGATAATTTTTGCTGGAATCTCTTTATTCGTTGCTGGATTTGTTGTTGATTCTGTAAGTGAATCTAGTTGTCCATAGATACTAATCTTTTTCTTAGAATTGCATAAATGATAATAATTGTTGTCTTGGAAAGCTTTGTAGATTTCTTCAAGTGTTAAAGTCCAGGCTGGTTTTTTGTCTAGTTCAGCAATGAGATTTTTATCTGCTGCAGCTTCTGGGTCAGTAAAGAACTTCTTTTGTGGAATTGGATCCCTTTGTTCCTGGTATTGTTGTAGTAGATTATCTTCTCGATTCCCTTGTTTTAGTGCTGCTACATCTTCCTCGAGTAAATTCAATCGAGCATTAACCACTTTCTTAAATTCCTCTAGTGCTGGCATTTTACTGATCTCCTCGAGAGTATTTTTGCAGCATAGAAGTTAGAAAGTCTTGTAGCAAGTGACCATTGTTAGTATTGATGGTTTCTAGAATCCTGGCTATTGCTGCTAGTTTCTTCTCATTAGTAAAATTGTCCAGGTCAATTGCTATAAACCCAAGTTTCTTTGGGTTCATAATTCCACTCCCTCAGGTAAATTCTCAGAAATATAATTCTCGATTGCTTCAGTAGCAGCTTTGCAAATATCACCTGCTCTAATATCTCCATCTCTCCCTAGTAGAAATTTTCTTAATTTATTGTATGTTTCAAACTTCACTAATACGTGATGATTTAATTTAGTCATTTGTTGATCAGGCTCCATTAATATTTAGTCATTCCGAAAAGTAATTTGTTATTGAAATGCTACATTAACTAATATCCACACTTATTTATAAATCTGCGTGAAGCGAGTTTAGCAAAATCATCGTATAGCGAATAGTTAGTAAATAGCATTTTAGATATCTATTTTTGTTTATTGTAGCGATTATCTTGTAAAAAAAACTTGTGCCCCACAAGATTCTAAATGGACACTTTGGTAAAGGATCTGGCCACCTGCAGTAACAAACTGTTAGAAAAAGTTCCGGGAAAATGGTCATTGTGTCCACTTTCCGATTTGTAGTGTAATACTTTATTTTCCAAGATTTCTTAATCGGTCTATTGCTTTATCAAGATCTTCTTTTGTTAAGTTAGTTTGTCCTGCTGGATCGGAATAAACATTAAAGAGGCTTTCAAGCACTTTACTAACATCTCTTAATGCTGCTTTTATTTCTCTGTTTTCTTCCTCTACAGTTACAATTCTTTCGTGATCATAAGATAGGTCAAATAATATTTCCCAGGCTTTACGATATTCGTTTGTATAATACTCTATTTCAGAATTATCGTAATGTCTCTCGAGACTTCCACTATGTCCCATGAATAATTCTTTATCAAAATGCTTGAGTATCTTTTTAGTTCTTGTATTAAATGAATTTCTAAAATCTGCTGGTGTGAATGGTTCAGTAAATCCAGCAACTAAACCTAATCGTTTAATTGCCTGAGTTATTGCCCCTCGAGATATTTTCTGATATGGATATCTCTTTGTAGAAATAATGAAGCTTTCATCTGTGATAGTTTCTTTTACTCCAAGAATGCCATCTCTTCTAACCTTCAACCATTTACTAATTAATTTCAATGATTGAGTCCCAAAGCAACTTAAGTACTGATAATTTGTTTTCTGTCTAACATCTATAATAACGGCTACTGATCCGTATTCTATGGCTTCTGGATTATCCAGGTTCAGATAATCCTTTAATTCTCCAAAAGTCAAATTACATAAATCGATTCCACTTGAACCATTTTCGAACAACATCATAATTATCATTGAATCTCTGAGATCGGCAACTGTTAGTAATTGTTTCATTTCTTGTTTTGCTACAGTTTTACCACCTAGCATTATTGGGATTATTCCTTTGTCCTTTTTCTTGACTTTACTTTGAAGTCGTATTGTTATTCCAGCTCTAAAATAATAGAATGTTAGTAAGTAAGGGATCTGTTTCTTTGCTGTCTTAACTTCTAGGGATAATTGTTTGAAATGCCTAACAAGTGAATCCCGTAAATCTTCTACAGTTATTCTTTCTTCCTTTACTTCCTCTACTAATTCAGTTGGAGACATATTTCTAAATTGACAGTAATTATTCAAAGCTCTATTTGCTGCTTTTTGGCTGCTCTTTGATTCTCCAACATCTAACTCGAGAAAATCTTCCATAAAGCGATCTTCTTTATAATAAGTTATTTTAGAAGTTGTTTTATCAAATCGCTTAAAGGCTACTCCAGCAAATCTTAAGAATTGTTTTATTAGTGAAACTCTAACTTTCTTGGTTAAAGTAGATGGTAGTATTGAATCATTCTCAATATATTCTTTGAAGAACGATTCTTCAGTTAATCCACTAGCGATTAACTCGCTGACAGTTTCTAATCCTCTCCACTTAAGATAATTTTTAAGTGCTGATTTTACGGTATAGCTTTTTGCTCTACCTTTCTTATCGGTATCCTGCAATGCTTGCAGATACTTTTCTAATGGTTTGTTGGTCAACATTAACAGTCACAGCTAATAATTAGGTGTTAAACATTATAAACCTAATTATAGTGATGTTCCTGGGTATCTTATAAATTCTAAATCTAGTTTTGGATTAACTCTTTTTACCGCTGTATAGAGCATTTCAGCATCTGGTATTGGTACTCTATAATCTGTATCACTGTGAATGATTCGCATTGGTGTTTTTATATTCTTAGCATATGCAGCTGGAGAACGTTCCCACAAGAAGGTTGAATCTTCTAATGGTGTTGTACCAAATTCATCGTCAATTAAAACTCTAGCACCATCTGTTGTAGCCCAGAAGCTAGACAAGAAATAAACCCCTCTTTGAGGTACAGCTGCTGCAAAGCGATTATCATGTCCAACTATCCATGCAGTAAGGAATCCAGCGTAAGAACCACCTGTAATTCCCATTCTCTTTGAATCAACAAAACCACGATCAACGACTAGATCAACACCTTTCAAGATGTCTTGTGAATCAGCATCACCCCATGATTTCTCCATTGCTTTATAGAAATCAGGTCCATATCCATTGCTTCCTCTTGGGTTGCAATAGTAAACAACATAACCTTCTGCTGCTAGTAATTGAAATTCATGAAACATTGGAATACCTGAATGGCAACTCCACATGACATGAGGTCCTCCATGCATGTTCAGAGCGAGAGGGTATTTCTTTTCGGGATCAAAATCTGGAGGTGTTAGAATCCAACCGTGGATTTTGAACTCATCATTAAATCCATCATACCAAACTTCTTCAGTTTTGCCAAGCTTCTTAGACTTCAAAAATTCCTCATTTGGAGCATCTAACAGTTCTTCTTTTTTAGTTGAAATGTTGTATTTATATAATCTAGAAGGATCATTAACGTGATGTGCTTGATATGTTAGCCATTTACCATCATCTGAAATATCAAAACCAATGATAACTTTGTCTCCTTCTATTATTTTCTCAACTTCACTTGTTGCTACCTTAGCACGCCAAATAACTGATATTGCTTTTTCAAAAATTATAAAGTATAAATATTGGCTGTCTTTTGTCCATTTATACATTACAATATTGTTTTCTATTTTTTCTGTTAGTACTTTCTTTGTTCCATCTGCAATGTCTATTATACAAAGATTCGTTTGTGCTAATGATCCTAACCCGGGATCTCCAATTTCAGTAGCTAAATACTTACCATCATCTGACAATTGAATAAATGCTCCCCAATTATAATGATCTTTCAAAATTATTTCCACATCACCTTTAGGTGAGATTTTCAAGAATTCCCAATATCTTGTTTCATCTCCTTCCCCAGGTTTCTGACGGGCAGTGATTGCAAAATTATTTTCCGGTGTTAGGTATGCTTGTGAATAATCATCATCTATGTTGCTTGTCCATCTTGTTACTTTCTTTGATTTTACATCAATAACATGGATTTGTCCTCTGCGATCATCTAAATAGGAAGTACCTACTCGGTAAACTTCTCGAGAGATAATTCTTGGTTCCTTTTTCTTTTCTTCACTCTTTTGTTTGTTCATATGTAATAATGCAGCTTCTTCAGGATCCATTAATTTCATTTCTTCAGGTGTTGGAGCCCCTAGTTCTTCCTTGTTTAATCTTGAGATAAAAATAATTTTCTTACCATCTTGGCTCCACTCAAAAGATGGCAAAACACCATTGGGCATATTTGTTAATTGTTTTGCTTCACCACCATCTGATGGTATAAGGAAAATTTGAGGTTTTGGTGGTTCTGAAGGTTTACCAGCAGTTGGTTTTTTTAATACTGTTCGTACTGAAATAAAAGCCAAAGTTTTTCCAGCTGGTGACCATTTTATAGAAAAGTCACTTGGCAATCCTTGAGTGAATTGTGAAGGTTTTTCACAATAACGCCAAATAGAATTTCTGTAACCATTATCCTCTTTATTTGCTTGATTTATAACATAATAAACTTCATCTGTTTTTGGTCTAAATGTTGGATCACTTACTTGTTTCAAATTAAATAAGTCTTCAAGTCCTATAGAACTCTTCTTTTTTTCTTTGTTTTTCAATGTCATAGTTTTAACTAATTGTAGTTCGTTAAAATAGTTTTGTCTTTATTTGATGATGGAAGAGAAATTTAAAAATTAATATTTCAGTCGAATTAAAGATAAAAAATATGAGAAGATTATGCTAAAGAAAAGATCAATTTACTTCCTTTTAGAAGTAATATTATTTGCTTTGAGCATAGCATCTGTATTATCATAGCCTAATTTGGGTGCAAGTTTGTCTAAGGAATTTGCTGCTGCTTCTCTTACTAATAGACTTTTGTCATCAGTCTGTGCATTAGCTAATTCAGTAATAGCATTTTGAACTACCTCACCCATCCCTTGAAGAACAATTGCAGCTCGCTCTCTTACTTTTTCACTATGATCTTCTCTTAATGCTTTAACTAACGCTGGAATCGATTTGGATGCATTTACGCCTATCCATTGTAATGATATTGCTGCTTCTACACGAACATTCTCACTTTTATCATCTAAAAGAGCTTTTACAAGTTCAGGAGCAGCTTCATCTGCAGCTTGTGTACCTATCCAACCTAGATCCCTTGCAGCTTCAATTCGAGTGCTTTCACCCCAACCTTCTCTAAGTTGCCAAATCATTTTGTCCAGCTTTTTCTTATCCGGTCCGCTCATACTTGCCAATCCTATTCTTTTATTAAGGAATTATTTTAACAATTATATAGTGACAAAATATTATTAACAGTTATAATAAATAAATTGCACTGTTTGGGTTTAAAAACCAGTCTAGTTTATAAAAAACCACTATTTAAAATCATCTATGAGTAGTAATCTGTATTAGCAATTTATGGGTGTTTACCTCAATGTTAAAACGAATTTCGAGTAAATTTATGAGAATTTTCTTTCTTCTTTTCATTTTAACATCTCTTCCTTTATTCCCCTTCCTATTGAAAATCTTATTTGTTAATTCACAAAATACACCTAAGGATCAAGATATTTCTATTAAGGAATCTATAATAAATCTAGAAGACTTTTTATTAGGAAAATTAACTGTTTGGTCTGACTTCTACCTTGTTGAAACGCCTTCAGTTACAAATGATAAAGAAGGTAATTGTTATGTCACTGGAACTATTCAAACTGAATTATTTTCACTAATAACAAATATCTTCATCGGGAAAATTACTAGTAATGGAACTTTGGTTTGGATAAAACAATGGGATTTCCAAGGAATTGATATAGCTAATGATATTGTATTTGATGATGATAATGGGCAAATTATTGTTGTAGGAGAAACAATTATCGATTCAGAGCATATTTTTTCTGATTTACTTGTGGTTTGTTTTGATAGTAACACTGGACAAGAGATATGGAATAATACGTATGGTGAAGTGTATTTATCAGAAGAAGCGAATTCAGTAATAATAAATTCAGATTATATTTACATTGCAGGAACAAAAACAAATTACTTTCATGTCTATTCTAATGCTGATATCTCACTTACGTGTATAAACAAGAATAATGGAAGTTTAATTTGGGAAAAATCTTACAGTACTTTTTTTGCAGATATAACTCCATCATTGGTTTTTGATAATGAGAATGATAACATATACCTTGTTTCTAATCGATACAAAAAGGTAGATGAGATAAAATATTATCAATACTATTTACGAAAACTAACAATTAATGGAGAAATTTCTTGGGAACAAACTATTGGAAACGAAACTAGCCCAAGAATTAATGATTTAGTGATTTGTTACAAAACAAGCTCAATTATTTTACTAGGTGATAAGATCGAATATGGCAATATCAATTATCGCGATTGTACAATTATCTTTTACAATTTTTCTGGGGGATTAACCAAGCAAATAACATTTGGTAAAGAAAGATTGACTGAATCAGCTAAAGCTCTTAGTCTAACATCTGATGGATCAATGTTCATAGTTGGCAAAAGTGATTCAGAAGTGAAGAAAAATCAAGCAGCATTTCTTGCTTCAGCTAAATCAAATGGTGAAATCATCTATTTTGAAAAAACAGAGAATTTTCAATATAGCGAACTTGTTGATATAGTAATTACGAAAAATGGATATCTAGTTTCAGTTGGAACGAGCAAGTATAATTTTGATATAATATTAACTAGATTACTAATATCTTATACAAGAGATCTTGATAAGGACATATTGAGTGATTTCTGGGAACCGAAAATAGGAACTGATCCAACAAATCCGGATACAGATGGAGATGGCTTTTTAGATGGCGAGGAATATTTAGCATACACTGATCCTTTGAAAGCAAGAAGTAATCCAAGAATGCAAAAGATTTGGAGAAATATGGGAATTGGTTTTACAATAGCAATACTATTAGGAGTAATAATAATTCAAATTATTTTTTTCACTGCACAAAAAAGTAAATTTTCCATTGACCAAGAGGAAGACAAGCGTTCTTTCATTGTTACAGTATTTCAAAAATTTGGTAAAAAAATCAAGAGAAGAAAAGAGTAAAAATTTAATAACTGGAATATCTCTTTTGCCAATTAGCATTAGAAATTATAAAAAACTATCATGTGGAATTTAACTTGCCAACTTGTAAAAACTGTGGTTCATTTGTAGATGAAGAAATTGACAAATGTCCTTTTTGTGGTGCTGATATTGACAAGAGCGATTTTGTTGCAAGTGATGAAACTGTAAATAATGATAAAGAAGAAACAAAGGTAATTCCACAACAACAATATCAAGATTTTATCCAAGATGATGAATCAAACGATGCAATAATTATTCACACACCGGATATTGATACAATGGACCAACTTGAAGCTAAACCACAATATATCCCAAAATCTCTTGAGATTACACCTCAAAGAAATTATCTGATTTGGTTTATTTTGGGAATAGTTACTGTTGGTTTATTCTTTCTCATTTATTTGTTCATAAATATAGAGGATTTAGAGAAGCATTCCCATTTTTCAAATGATTCTAGAGCAGAACCAATTCACGTCAGTGCTTCACAAACACTGATGTTATTCTTCATAGCTATTTGTTTCGGTTTTATTCCCATTCTCTGGTGGATATATCATAAGAAGTATTCAAGTCTATATTATCATTTGAGAGATCAGAAAAAAGATATTGCTCCTTTCAAAATTCCTCACCCAGCTTACTATATGGTGCCATTAATTCTCTCCCATCTAACAGCATTAATTCCTACAATAATCAATTTTGCAACAAGCATTGATATGCGCAGCTCACTCCCTGCATTGTTTTGGAGTATTCTGGGGATTGTTTTTGTTTTAACAATTATCAATTTAACACTGGATTTTTTCTGGCAGAAAGCATTCAATGCTCATATTCAACAGACAATGGTTAAGCTAAATCTTGAGAAAAGAGCAGGAACAGAAGAAATAATTGATGCATAAAGATCTTTTTTTTGTGTGTTTTTATACTGAACTCTATATATTTATCTATGCAACCATCAAACGTTCGCAATTGTTGTTATAATTGTGAGTATTTGAGAGTTGACAATTTTTGCTTAGTTAAAGGAAAATATGTTTTATCAAGGAATACAACTAAGTTACGAGGTTGTCAGAATTTTTCAAGTAAAAATATCTCCCATGAAAATGAACTTCTAGAAAAGAGAAATCACTCTAAACAGCTAAACAAAATCATGATTGAAATTAATTCTGAAAAAGAAAGTCATGATAAGTTAGACTAGATTTAGTTTAAAAGATGTAAGATATACAAATATTCCAGTATAATCGAAATCATCTAGATTACTGTTCCATTCCCATAACTCAAAAATCAATTTGTAGCCATTGCTTTCCAGTCCTAGTTTAGTAATTATATCCGAATTAAAGGTAAAGGTAACATTTGTTTGTTGAGATGGACCCCAGATTTGTTCATAAGCTAAAACCTTTTGCTTCCAATGCTCTTGATAGAAGTATGTTGATGTATTGGAACCAGGTGTATCCTCTGAAATTACAACATTGTAAAAACCAATCTTTAATCTAATTTCATAAAATTTAGCGATGTTGTAATAATTACTCAGCATGAAGGAAAGTGAAATGCCTTCAGATAATCCAGTAGTTTGATTGTAATCAACACTTGTTGGATAATTATCAGCTCTATATTCATCTGTTGATGGATCATAAGTTAGCAACGCTAATTCTGCATAACCCTCACTGCTTATAGGTGGAGTAAAGATCATAATTGTAGTAACTACTATGCCAATAATAGATAGAACCATTACAATTTTTGCTACAAGATCCAAGTCAATTTCTCGTTTGGCTCTTTTTGGTTTACTATTCTTGGTCATTTTTTCACCACTAAGCATTTAGTTTTTTTCTTCTCCATTTTCATAAACGATTTCCAGATCCAGATATTCTTCATCTCTTCTTTTCTGATACCAATTCTTGACATTTCTTCCAAAGAAAACAATCAATGATGCAACTAATGCTAAATTAAATGGGATGAGAATATATGGGAATAATCTTCCAGTTCGATAATTATCTATTAATTCTTCAACATCAACAATTATTTCTTGTGCAATACTATATGCATTATTATAATTCCCTGAGTTATAGTTAGAAATTGCACCATTCAATTTGGAAGCTTGATTTGTAACATTAATACCTTGTTCACTTGCTTGTTCAATTAATTCAAATGCAGTTGTGATTGATTCAAAAGCTTCTGTTTTTGTAGCAGCTGATACTTTAGATATATTTGAGTCATAAAAGAAAATTGGAACAACAATGCTGATAATTAATAGGCTGACAATTAATTTTGATTGGTTTTTTTGTGTGATTTTCCTTTTTATATAGTCGACCATATAATCATCAACCTTCTATGATTTCTTCTTCTGGCTCATCTTCTTTTCTTTTGAAAATATACCCATCTCGAGATAATTTCATTCTCAAACCTATTGCTATTACTAATGGTATTATGGTTATAATGATTAAGCTAACACCAATTGATACTGGATTAAAATGAAAAGTATAATTTAGAAATAAGCCATCAACTACAAGGATTACAATACTGAATCCAATTGCTGTTGCCGCTCTTTCTAAAAACCGGAAATTATCATTCAATTCAGGAAATATTGCTGCTGTCAATGTCCAACCAGATAATATGAGCATGAAGAAACTTACAACAATGTATCTCAGTATAAAGAAGAAACCTGTTTCCACATTTACAAAGACAAATATTGCTACCAAACAAATGGTTATGATTACTGTCCAAAATTCAATTGAGAAATAATTTTTCTTAAAGAAATATTCTTTGAGATTTTTTGGCAATGAAGTGGGTTCAACAATTGGTTCTTGTAAAGTTATTTCTTTTTTTTGTTCCTTTTCTCTTAAAATCTTGAGTACTTCATCTTGTGGGGTTTCATATTTTTCTTCAACTAATTCAACTAGTGTTCTAATATCTGCAGGTTTATACTCACCAATAATTTCTTGGACTTGTTTTTCTATCTCTTCTTTTCTTAGTCTTGCTTCTAATTTTTCTTTTTTTTCAGTTCTTTTATCTTTTTTTGACAAGACTACATCACCAGCTGGAAAGAGAAGTTTAGATTTATTCACTACTTATTGCCGCTTCATCCTCTGTATCTTTTACTATTTTACCTGGCTTATCTTGTAAACCAACTATCCAACCTAAAGTGAATACTAGTTGATGTAACCAAGCCCACATAACAGTGAAAACCTTCACATTTAACTTGTTATAGATCACAAGTAATATAACAAATATTGAAACCCAGAAAATAAAGGGGAACCAAGTTGTAATCATATCAGCTAAATTCAGATACATTAATGGCTGAGTATTGCTAATATCACCATTTGCTAAGGCCCATGTTGCCCATTTTTGGAAACCTAATCTAAAAATGTTTAGTGGGAAAATAACAAAAGGTGTTATTGACATTGCAACTGATTTATTTTTCCATCTTCCAGGGGTAACAATTAACCCGGCAATTAAGATGGCAAACATAAGCATTCCAGAACTTGCAATATTTATTACAAAATCATTTCCTACTAATCTAAAGTATCTTGAAGTCCACCAAAATGTGTTAAGAACTTCGGATTCAGTTCTAGCAGCTCCAAACCAATTCACTGCAATTGCATCTGATGATGTTCCGATTATTTGATTTAGTGGAGGTATCAGACCTAATAGCATGATACCTAACGAAACTCCTGCAAAAAT